>NZ_JAYMRY010000056.1:0-36328 GCF_038900695.1 Paraburkholderia sp. JHI2823
GCAGGTTCGTCAAGCTGACATTGCCCCGCTGTCGTGGCAGGCAATGCTCGATCCGTTGATATTGGGCTTCGGTGATTTCCATCACCGAAGTATACGATCAAACACAATTAGTGTGAACACGCCCTAGAAGAATTTTCATGTCATATCGGGCGCCAAACTTCTACGTGAAGCAGAAATGTCGCCGACAGGCTCGTCTCTTAAACAGTCGGTCGCCAGAGAAGAAGGGTCCGCGCTTGCTATGAACCGCAGCGTCTGGGGGTACCAGTATCGCGGTCGATGAGGGCACGCAACCGACAACAACAATGCGCAACGCTCGCGCTCTCTCGCAGTCCGGTCGACGATTGATCGACCTGCCAAAGGCGACCGGCCCCTTCGATGCCCGATTTTCAGCGCGGATTCGCGGCAGGGCGTGCCATAAACACTTCGATGCGCATCCACACATGCACGGTCAGCCCAGACCATCTCCCCCGGCCGAGAGAAGCGCAAGGATTTTGTCCATCACTCCGCTACGCCGCCATTGCAGCCACTTCATGTAAGCCGTCTGTGGCGGCCCAAAACTTCTGGGCAGACGATGCCATCGTTCGCCGTTGATAGTCACCCAAAGAATTGCATCGAGAATCATGCGGCGATCCCGTGCCGGTCGCCCCCAGCCTTGACGCCCATGCGGCGGAATCAGATGAGCCACGACAATCCATTGCTCATCGATAACTGGACACTGAAGCATAGGGAGTCTCCTGGATGTTAAGCGCGACGCTTTGCCCATGTTCTGTCTGGTGTGACGCCGCATGCGGCCTGACGGGCACGTTCGCGTCTCGGCAACAGCAGGCGTCATCACACCAGCGTCCGGTAGCGGCACGATTTGACCCGGCCGCACCGCCCCGAAGACGCGTCGAGCCGCAACCGCGCCTTAAATCGTTATAAGCCTCGTCAAAACTTGTGCCGTAACGCTGCCCGAATCACGAACTGATTCGAGTTCGAAGAAACGCCTGCCGCACCGGGCACATACGCGACGTCGAGCACCGTTTGGGTCTTGTCGCCTCCAGCGTGCTGGTATGCACCCTGCAGGTACAGATCCGTACGCTTCGATAGGTTGTAGTCAGCCATCAACCCAATCGACTGGTAGTTGGGATGCAGTTTTCCTGTGGTCGCATTGAAATCAGCCCGCGTATAGGTGTACATCGCGCCGACAAAGAAAGCCGGCGTGAACTGATACTTCCCGTTCACTTCGAAGTTCTGAAAGCGCAGCGACGACAGGGTCGAGCCAGCAGGCGGCGTGATCGCGCCCACATAGCTGGTGCTGAGCGGTTGCGCGATGTCAGTGTTCGTATAGGCGAAGCCCAATGTCGCCGACCCGATCGTGTAGTTGATCCCTGCACCGAAGATGCGCAGGCGTTCGCCCACGAAGTTTTCGTCGCCGCCATTGTTGATCGCGCCGGTGGCGGTTGAAGAAGGGTTGTTGGCCTGCAGATACGACGCCGCAATCAAAAGATCGCCATTCGTGTATTGCGCGCCAAAGCTGTATTGGCGATTATTGGCAAAATTTGTGTCGTTGCTGAAGCTGTACGTACCGCCGAACTGGAAGCCGGCGAGCGTCGGACTGGTGTACTTCACGGTATTGTTTACGCGAAACGTGTTATCCGTGTTGTCGTTGTCATACGGGTGGGAAAAGAGGTAGCCCGCCCAGTTGCCGTTCGCGGTGGTTTGCGCGAGAAAATCGACCAGCGAATCGTACTGACGACCAAGTGTGACCGAGCCATATGTATCACTGGCGATGCCAACGTATGCCTGCCGCCCGAACATCAAGCCGCCCTGCGCGAGTTTTCCGTTGTTGACATCGTAGCCGCTTTCGAGCCGGAACACGGCCTTCAGACCGCCGCCGAGATCCTCTGCGCCCTTCAGGCCCCACCGGCTACCTTGAACATAGCCGCTTTGGAGCTCGTAGACCCTGCTGCCGCCCACGTTATTGGTGAAGTCGAAGCCTTCGTCGATCACGCCGTACAACGTGACAGAGCTTTGTGCCATTGCGGGAACGACACATGCCGACAAGACGGATGCTGCGAGTACGTTGCGTGCTTTCATCGTATCCTCCAAACCTGTGACCATCTGGTAGCGATTTTTTTCGAATTTACTATTCTTTTCGTTACATATTACGTACACATAAATATATCCTTTCTGGCATATCCTCGTTTGTAATCGATCTATCGCCCTATGCAATCAATACTTAGAACGCTCAGAGCGCGTACCTCATAACCCAGTGGCACCCGCCATGGGATCCTGCAAAACAGCCGCAGTATCATCGAGAGATCTGGCACCCAGGATGATCCGGTGGATCAGATTGATCTCGAGATGCCGATTCGTTGCAAGACAATTGCGCCGTCGACCCGAGGAGGACGATGACAAACTCCGCCGCGTGGGCCCGCCACGACAACCTCGAAGTTGCCAGAAACTCGAGGATACTTCCGTGCGCCTTGACCGGTTGGCATGCTTGCTCCTTCAGGAATCGCCACGTGATCGACCGTTCCGCCAATCATTATAATGATTCCTCTGTTTGTCAAAATTAAATTTTGGAGTGCTTGGATGGCCCGGCCCTTTAGACGGGAGGGTGGTATGACATGTGATATGTCACGGGCAATCTGACGAAGGAACCGTCGATCGGTTTAGCGGATCGAGCGTTTTGGTCAGCGGCTCGGTGATCGAGTTGGGGCGTCGCCTCGCTCTACTGCTGAGGTAGCCGATGAGTCTGGAAGGCTGCCGCATGCGCGGGGCACCACGTTCGTCGTGAGCGCGTCAAGGCTCTCACGACGGCAAATCGAGATGGCTGTCGTCGCACCACTCGGCGCGGGCGGGGCGGGATATTCTCTTTGCGTCCACCGACGCCTTTCAATCACAGCAGCGAGTGCCTTGTTGAATCACGCGTCTTCTTGATATCTGTTCAATCGGAAGGAGTCTGTTGGTTCAGGTAATCAGCATCGAGCCTGTCGGCCCGCCCAAAAAATGCGCCATCGCCCCTCTTTCACGACGTTAAGAACGCGTGACGTTTGGTTCGACGGCGCGAAGCTCTCTCGCGGCCGGAGACTGCCCGCTGTAGACCACCGCCAGTTGCCCCGGCCCAGCAACCGGCACAGCGGCTGGAGCATTACTTCGCGACAGGCATCGTGAACTCTGCGCCCTTCGCAATGCTGTCCGGCCAACGTTGCATCACGCTTTTGTAGCGCGTATAGAAGCGCACGCCCTCCTCGCCGTATGCATGGTGGTCGCCGAAGAGCGAACGCTTCCATCCGCCAAACGAATGCCATGCCATCGGCACTGGAATTGGCACGTTCACACCAACCATGCCCACCTGGATTTGCCGCGCGAACGCCCGGGCAACACCACCGTCCGTTGTGTACAGCGAGACGCCGTTGCCGAACTCGTGCGCGTTGATAAGCTTCACTGCACTCGCGAAGTCCGGCACGCGAATCACCGCAAGAACCGGCCCAAAAATCTCTTCCTTGTAGATTTTCATGTCCGTGCTTACGCCATCGAACAGCGTGCCACCGATGAAGTAGCCCGGCTCCGCAGACACCGGGTGCTCGCGGCCATCGACGACGAGCTTCGCTCCCTCGGCCTCGCCTGAAGCGATGTAGCCTGCCACCTTCGTCTTGTGCTCAGCGGTCACGAGCGGCCCCATCTCAGCGTCGAGGTTCTCGCCATTCTTGATGACAAGCGACTTAACGCGCGGAATCAGCTTCTCGATGAGCGCGTCCCCGGTGTTGCCGACAGCGACTGCAACCGAAATAGCCATGCAGCGCTCACCCGCTGAACCGTACGCAGCGCCAATCAGAGCGTCGACAGCCTGGTTGAGGTCGGCGTCGGGCATTACGATGAGGTGATTCTTGGCACCGCCGAGTGCTTGGACGCGCTTGCCGCGGCGTGAAGCTTCGGTATGGATATATTCCGCAATCGGCGTCGAACCGACGAACGACAGCGCAGCGACATCGGGATGTTCGATGAGTGCGTCAACTGCCAGCTTGTCTCCGTTGACAACGTTGAATACGCCGTCGGGCAGACCAGCTTCCCTTAGCAATTCGGCGAGAAGCAACGACGCCGACGGATCGCGTTCGGACGGCTTGAGCACAAACGTGTTTCCGCAGGCCAATGCGACGGGGAACATCCACATCGGCACCATTACAGGGAAATTGAACGGTGTGATGCCGGCTACCACACCCAGTGGCTGACGCAGGTTCCAGTTGTCGATGCCAGTACCAATCTGGTCGGTGAAATCGGTCTTGAGCAGGTTGGGAATACCACAGGCAAATTCCACAACTTCGATGCCGCGCACCACCTCGCCTTGGGCGTCAGTGAACACCTTGCCGTGTTCGCGCGTGATGAGCATCGCGAGTTCGTTGTGGTGCTTGTCCAGCAACTCCTTGAACTTGAACAGGACACGCGCGCGTTTTAGCGGAGCCATTTCGTTCCAGGCCGGGAACGCCGCCCTAGCCGCCTGCACTGCCTGGTCAACTTCCGCTACCGAAGCAAGCGCGACTGAACCCGTCACCTCACCGGTCGCGGGGTTAAACACGTCCTTAAACTGCCCGCTCGACGGCTCGACTATCCGACCGTTGATGAAGTGGCTGACCTGCTTCACAGCGAGTCTTGCGCTCTCGTTGACAACATGCATTTCCATACTCCAAGGCTGTCTGGCCAATTTCTGCCAGAAGTGAGATTTCAGGCAACGCTGCGCAGAGCGTCACGAACCGTCGAGAAAACCTGGATAATCTTCTCTTCGTCGATAATCAGCGGCGGCGAGAATGCAAGGATGTCGCCTGTATAGCGCACGAGCACGCCGGCCTCGAAACATTTCAGGAAGACTTCGTATGCGCGGGCGCCCACTGCGCCGGGCCGCGATTCGAGCTCAATACCAGCAACGAGGCCAAGATTGCGGATGTCCTTCACGTGTGGGGAAGCACGCAGCTCGTGTGCAGCATCCTCGAAGACGCCGGAGAGCTCGCGCGCCCGGTCGAAGAGGCGGTCGCGCTTATAAATGTCAAAGGTCGCAATTGCTGCCGCGGCAGCTGCCGGGTGCGCCGTATAGGTGTAGCCATGGAAAAACTCAATGACGTTTTCGGCCCCGGCGTTGACAACCGCGTCATGCACCAGGCGACTGGCCGCCACCGCGCCCATTGGAACCGCCGCATTGTTGATAGCCTTAGCCATCGTGAGGATGTCCGGCGTTACACCAAAGTACTCGCTCGCCGTCGGCGCGCCGAGTCGGCCGAAGCCGGTGATGACCTCGTCGAAAATCAGCAGAATGCCGTGCTTCGTGCACACTTCACGCAGCCGCTCAAGGTATCCCTTCGGTGGCACAAGCACGCCCGTCGAACCTGCGAGCGGCTCGACGATAACTGCCGCAATGGTCGATGCGTCGTGCAATGCCACGAGGCGTTCGAGTTCGTCCGCGAGGTGGGTGCCCCACGTTGGCTGGCCGCGTGTGAACGCAGCTTCCGAGATGTTCAGCGTATGTGGCAGATGGTCAACGTGCGGCATCAGGTTGCCCGAGAACGTCTTCCGGTTCGCAAGAATACCGCCAACAGAGATGCCACCAAAGCCGACACCGTGATAGCCGCGCTCGCGGCCGATGAATCGCGTACGCTGGCCTTCGCCGCGTGCCCGATGATAGGCCAATGCAATCTTCAGGGCCGTATCGACCGATTCCGAACCCGAATTCGTGAAGAAGATGCGATCGAGACCTGCGGGCATGAACTCCGCTACTTTCGTCGCTGCCTCGAATGCGAGCGGATGACCCATTTGGAACGTCGGCGCGTAATCCATCGTCGCGAGTTGCTGGGCGACCGCCTCCGTAATTTCCGAGCGACCGTGTCCGGCATTCACGCACCACAGACCTGCCGTTGCGTCCAATACGGGGCGGTCATCGACCGTCGTGTAGTACATGCCCTTGGCCGACTTGAAAAGACGCGGCGCGGCCTTGAATTGACGGTTCGCCGTGAACGGCATCCAGAAGTTCGAAAGGTCAGGTGTATTGTTCGAAGTACTCATGTGTGTCTCCGTGAAGATGGAATCTACTCTACCCACGTCGCGCGATACAATCACTGGACAGCACAAAGCAAACGACCAAACCGTGTTGATTTTTTCCCTCAGACCGTATTGAAATGTTCAAGCTGAACCTCTCGCGGGTGCGAAAAAGAGAAGGCACATTGGTTGACCAGATTGTCACGTCAATCGAACAGGAACTAGGCCACGGCACCTATCCGGCTGGCACAAAGCTGCCCTCGATACGCGATTTCGCGAAGACGCACGCCCTTAGTACGTTCACTGTTTCGGAAGCGTATCAACGACTCGTTTCGCTTGGCTTGGTTGTTGCCCGACCTGGCGCCGGATATCGCGTGGCAACGCCCGAGGCCCACACGCCGGATGCACCTGCGTGGAGTGTGCCGAGTTTGAACGCATCGTGGCTGCTATCAGACGTCTTTGCAGACCATTCCGTTCCAATCAAGGCAGGGTGTGGCTGGATTCCGAATGACTGGGTAAACGAGAGCGGCATTCAGCACGCATTGCGCGTCGTAAGTCGCGTTCCGGGCCCACGGATCGGGGGGTATGGCCATCCTTACGGCCTAGCGGCGCTGCGCGAGTACATCGCGAGCGGCCTGCGCCGATACTCCCTGTCTGTTGGCAGCTCAGATGTTCTGCTCACGCAAGGCGTCACACAGGCACTAGACCTCGTCGTCCGAACTCTGTTGCAACCGGGCGACACCGTGATTGTAGAGGACCCGTGCTACTGCAATCTCCTCCAGATTCTTAAGGTAACGTTCATCAATGTCGTGAGCGTCCGGCGCACACCTGATGGAATCGACATCGCGCAACTAGAAGAGATCGTCCGTGCTCACCGTCCTAAGGGCATGTTTATCAACACCGTGCTGCAGAACCCCTCAGGTGCGTCGCTTTCTGTTTCTTCTGCATTTCGACTGCTTCAAATTGCAGATCGAGAAGGGCTTTGGGTTGTGGAAGATGATATCTCCAGGGAGTTGGCACCTCCTGGGGCGCCGTGCCTCGCTGCAATGGAAGGGTTGAAGAATGTCATCTATCTCTCAGGCTTCTCCAAAACAATCACGCCTGCAGTGCGCGTTGGTTATATTGCGGCATGCCGAAACCTCATTTCACGATTCGCATTAACCAAGATGGCAGTTGGACTTACCTCATCGGAAGTCACAGAACGCGCGGTAGCAAATGTGCTAATAGATGGGCATTATGACCGCCATATCGCGCATATCCGCGAACGGCTCTTTAATGCACACACGCGCGTAGCGGAGTCAATGACCCATTCTGGTCTGGAGATTTTCCACTTGCCAAAGGCTGGTCTGTTCCTATGGGCACGGTTGCCGATTCGTCCAGAAGACAGCATGGCGGTAACGAATGAAGCGCTTGCCAAGGGAATCTGGCTTGCACCTGGGTCGTATTTCCGGCCGGGAGAACCGGCGTCTGCGTGGTTCCGCTTTAACGCTGCAACTTCGGACGTCCCGGAACTGTGGACATTCATGAAGAACTTTCTACGCTGAACTTCCTTCCCTGCAAGGCATCACACCGCGGATCGAACACCGTTAGCTTGATACCTTTTGCCGGGTCTCTACGCTGCACGGGGCCTCTCGGTTCCGGTGCCATCTAATGCGAATACTGGCCACCCCTGCTCAATAAGGGCTCGGCTCAGTGCGTCATCGAGGTGAATGCAACGGGCGATGCCAAACGTCCGCGCTTCCTGCAATTCCTTGCCACTGCTGCCCAGGGCGATGACGCGATGGGGAGCAGTCTCGAGCGTGCGCAGTGCAATGGCATAACGATCAGCGGATTCCTGCGACGAAAGAATCGCTGAAAAGTACGTCACGCCGTCCTGTCCAAGCGCGGAGCCAATGGCACTATTTAAATACTCGGCGCTTAGATTGCTCATCAATAGCAGCGGATATCCGTCATCCCTGATGCGCTGAAGCAACTGTTTAAGCACCGTGCGCTGTTCGCGACCCGATCCGGTATCCGGGCGACCGTCCATTGCCGACCAGACGTCATCCATATTAGCGAGAATTGCGTCGATTGCCATTGCGGGTCTCCGTGGCGGGCTGGGTTTTCTTCTGTTTTTCGGCTTCCGGATGCAATCCAGGTTGAGCTATCGCGTCTCGCTAAGCTGATGAAGAATCGCGGGGTTCTCAAGCGTCGACACATCCTGAGTGATCGCCTCGCCCTTCGCGAGCGAGCGCAGCAGACGGCGCATGATCTTGCCCGAGCGCGTCTTCGGCAGATTCTCGCCGAAGCGGATGTCCCTGGGCTTGGCGATCGGCCCGATCTCCTTGCCCACCCAGGCGCGCAAATCGTTGGCGAGCTTCACGGCCTCATCGCCCTGCGGACGCGTGGCCTTGAGTACCACGAACGCCACCACGGCTTCGCCGGTGGTGTCGTCGGGGCGGCCCACCACGGCGGCTTCGGCCACGAGCGGGTTCGCCACCAGCGCCGACTCGATCTCCATCGTGCCGAGGCGGTGGCCCGAGACGTTCAACACGTCGTCGATCCGGCCCATGATCGTGAAGTAGCCCGTGTCCTTGTCGCGCACGCTGCCGTCGCCTGCCAGATACAGCTTGCCGCCGAGTTCCTCGGGGAAATAGCCCGACTTGTAGCGCTCGGGTTGTCCCCAGACGTTGCGGATCATCGCGGGCCACGGACGCTTCACGACGAGAATGCCGCCCTGCCCGTTCGGCACGTCCTGGCCGGTTTCGTCGACGATCGCCGCCATGATGCCCGGCAGCGGCAGCGTGCACGAACCCGGCACGAGCGGCGTCGCGCCCGGCAGCGGCGTGATCATGTGGCCGCCGGTTTCGGTTTGCCACCACGTGTCGACGATCGGGCAGCGCTTGCCGCCCACGTTTTCGTAGTACCACATCCACGCTTCGGGATTGATCGGCTCGCCGACCGTGCCGAGAATGCGCAGCGAAGAAAGGTCGTAGCTCTTCGGGTGCACCTTCGCGTCGGCTTCGGATGCCTTGATGAGCGAGCGGATCGCCGTGGGCGCGGTGTAGAACATCGTGACCTTGTGCTTGGCGATCATGTCCCAGAAGCGGCCCGCATTCGGGTACGTGGGCACGCCTTCGAACACGACCTGGGTTGCGCCGATCGTGAGCGGGCCATAGGCGATATAGCTGTGGCCCGTGATCCAGCCGATGTCGGCCGTGCACCAGAACACGTCCGAGGGCTTGTGATCGAAGGTCCACTTCATCGTTTGCGCGGCCCACAACAGGTAGCCGCCCGTGCTGTGCTGCACGCCCTTCGGCTTGCCCGTCGAGCCCGACGTGTAGAGGATGAAGAGCGGATGTTCCGCGCCTACCGGCACCGGCGCGCACGTATCGCTCTCGGCCGCCGAAAGTTCGTGCATCCACTGGTCGCGGCCTTCGTGCCAGGCGACCTTGCCGCCCGTGCGCTTGTAGACGATCACGCTGTGCACCGCTTCGCAGCCGCCCATGGCGAGCGCTTCGTCGGCGATGTTCTTGAGCGGCAGCGCCTTGCCGCCGCGCATCTGTTCGTCGGCGGTGATGAGCGCGACCGCGCCCACATCGACCACGCGTTCGTTGAGCGACTTCGACGAGAAGCCGCCGAACACCACCGAGTGCGTCGCGCCGATGCGCGCGCAAGCCTGCATGGCAACCACGCCTTCCACCGACATCGGCATGTAGATGACCACGCGGTCGCCCTTCTTCACGCCGCGTTTCTGCAGCGCATTGGCGAAGCGCGACACGCGCGCGAGCAGGTCCTTGTAGGTGACGTTCGTGACGGTGCCGTCGTCGGCTTCGAAAACGATCGCGACGCGCTCGCCATTGCCCGCTTCGACGTGGCGGTCGAGGCTGTTGTACGAGGCATTGAGTTCGCCGTCTTCGAACCACGTGTAGAACGGCGCCTTCGATTCGTCGAGCACCTTCGTGAACGGCTTTTGCCAGCTCAGGGTTTCGCGCGCGAGGTGCGCCCAGAAGCCTTCGTAATCGCGTTCGGCTTCGGCGCACAGTGCCTTGTAGGCGTCCATGCCGGACACAGTAGCCTGCGATGTGACATCCGTGGCAGCCGGAAATATGCGGCGTTCCTGCAGGAGAGATTCAATTCTTGACATTGGTTCCTCTAAATCGACTGGGAAGGCCCGATTGCCTGTCGACTTGTCTTTCCGGCCTCGAGTGCAATAGTCGACGCGAACTGGCTGGAGCGCGTGAACGTGTCCGCGACTTCAAAAGGTCCTTCCACGCTCACTACGCGATAGCTCTGTAACGAGCGACGCCCCGCGCGTTTACCGCATTTCACAACGTCATCGCGAGCCCCGGTTCGCTGAACGTCACGCACTTCAACGTATCGGGGTCAAGCATCCTCTTGTTTCCGAACACTCTGCCCGTACTGCGGACCCGCATCCGATGCCTGACACCGATGCGCCCTTCGACACCCTTGACGGAAACCATTATAATGATTTCTCTGATTTGCCAGAATCAAAATTTTTTCGGGTCCATCGGCCCCCTGCGCTCAACTGGAGATGGTATGACACGTGATATGGTCACCCGGCAATTCAACGAAGGTACGGTCGAGTGGTTACAGCGCCTGCAGACCCGTCGCGGATGGGTGTCTCCGATCTACGAGACGCTGAAGATCTCGGTCGTTCAAGCGCGCTCCGGATCCGTTCAGCTATCGATGCCGGCATCGTCGTTTGCAGGTAATCCCGGCGGAAAGCTGCATGGCGGCGCGCTCGCAACGATACTCGATTGCGCCATGGCGCTGGCGGTGGACTCGGCTCTTGGCGCCACGCAGGTATCTGCGACCGCCGAGATGTCGGTTCGCTTCCTGGGCGCTCATGAGGCTAACGGCTCGACCGTATTGGCCAGCGGGTCGGTGACCCAGTTGGGGCGCCGCCTCGCTTTCGCTGCCGCCGAGGTGGCCGACGAGTCCGGACGGCTGCTTGCAAGCGCGGCCGGCACGTTTGTCGTGAACGAAGCGAGGCTCTCACCGACGGCAAACTGATCAGGCTGGTCGCACTACCCGCTTCGGGAGGACGGGGAAACTCCCTACCCGTCCGCCGGCGATTCTCCATCGCGACAGCAAGCGTCTGTTGAGCTGCACGTTCGTTTCATTGCATAGATTACAATTGGTGTCATTCGAGCGTTTCCTTCTCGCGCTGGCGTCGCGGCGACTATCGCGCGCGCCACTAACGGCCGGTTCGGATACGTTGTTCCTGTGTCAAGGCGGCACAAGCTGCGGCCAGATCATTCGGATCCGAGAATCACCACATGTCAAAGATGATTAGACGAACTACAACACGCTCCTCGGCAAGCCTGGCTGAGTCGGCCTCACGCTCGGCAACGACGGAGCAGTCCCGCGTCGTCCTGCCCAAAAGTATTACTGCAAGTTCGGGGCGGACTGCGATGCGACAGGCGCGTTACATCGCAGAGGACATCAGGGCAATGATTATCCGCGATAATCTGAGTCCAGGCGATCGGCTGCCGAGCGAGAAAGACCTGATGGCGACTTACGGCTCGGCAAGAGCTACGGTACGGGAAGCGCTCGCGATTCTGGAAAGCCACGGCCTCGTCGAAGTTACGCCCGGGAAAAACGGCGGCGTCAGTCTTGCGGATATACCCACGGACACCGTGTTACAGGGCCTGCAAACATATCTCTATTTCCGCAATCTCACATGGCAACACATTTACGATGCCCGGGAAAGTATCGAACCTGAAATTGCGCGTTCATCGTGTGAATGTGTGACGCCGGACGTCCTGCAGTCGCTCGAGCATACGGTCGAACTCTGCCGCGCGGGACTCAGCGGTCAACTCGACCGACGCGCACATAAGAACGCCGAAATAGATTTCCACGAAATCATAGCCAGACATTGTCCCAATCCGTTGCTTCGGTTCGTCGGCCTGTTCCTTTGCAGAGCGGAGAGGGAGATGATTGAAGATCTGCTCACGTTCGACGACGAGGACTCGTCGCTGAAGGTGATCAGCGAACACGAGGAATTGATTGAGATGTTCCGCCGTGGGGACGTTGAGCATGTGCACTCGTTGATGCATCGCCATCTTCATGGAATGGCAGAATCCATCGAAAGCAGGCGTGGAAAGCGTAACGGCGGGGCACATGATAAACCGGCCGTCAAGCGGCAGAAAGCCAAGGCAACCCGTTGAGAAGCAGCCAACCCTGTTGCACAGGCGCTATTGGACCTTGCGGTGCTTTGTCGATTGGCTAGCGCTATCATGACTGAGCTTGTTGACTTGTAGCGGCTCCGGTCCAGTTTGCGGAGGATTCCCGCATGGCCTCGGCCAGCCCGGCCGGGGCCATGTCGTTGCGCACCTTGCGGTCGTAAACGCTCAAAAACTTACCTGACCTCTGCCCTTGAGCTCCAGTCGCGCTCGAACCTGGTCCGGAGTCGCTACTTCTTTACCAAGCTCTTCAATGATGCGTCGAATCTTGGACACCTGCTCAGCACTACTTTGCGCAAGTTTGCCGCGGCCTATTGTCAGGCTATCCTCTAACCCTACACGAACATTGCCCCCAAGCAGCACGCCCATCGCTCCAAGCGGTATCTGATGCCGACCGCCGGCGAGTACCGAGAATTCGTAGTCTCGCCCAAGAAGTCGATCCGCGGTGTGCTTCATATGGAGCAGTTGTTCCGGTGCAGCATCAATTCCGCCGAGAATGCCAAGCACAAACTGCAGGAAGATCGGACCGGTTAGCAGCCCGCGGGACCGGTAATGCGCGACGGTTTGAATATGCCCGACGTCATAACATTCAAGCTCAAAACGAGCGCCTCGCTGAGTGCCAATGACGGACAGGATCTCCTCAATATCTGCGAACGTGTTCTTGAATATTGTCTGTCGCGACGCTTCAAGAAACGGCTTTTCCCAATCGAATTGCCACTCGTTGCGACGCTCGGCCAGCGGGAACATGCCAAAATTCATTGACCCCATGTTCAACGAGCACATCTCCGGATTAAGCTGCAGCGGTGCTGCGAGGCGTTCATCGATCGACATGGACGAACTGCCACCGGTCGTCACGTTGATGACCGCGTCCGTGGCTGACGCTATTTGCTCTACGACACTACGGAAAAGATCGGGGCTCGATGACGGCTGACCGTTCAAGGGATCCCTGACATGAAGATGGATGATGGCCGCACCAGCTTCCGAAGCCTGAATAGCATGCGCAGCAATGTCCTCGACCTTATAGGGCAGATATGGTGACAGTGACGGTGTATGGATAGATCCCGTGACTGCAGCGGTGATGATGGTAGGTCCCGTATGCATTGGCTTGTCTGACATGCTTGCCTCTAATAGCGAAAAGACGATTAGTCGAGCGACTTGTTCCGCAGCTACGCAGTGGATCCATTGTGGGCGATACCACGAACTGAAACCAGGCGTCAGCAGCAGCTACCGGCATTCGAGCTGGAAGCCGCTGTGGTGGAAGAACGTCGTGCGGCCATCCCCGGATGGATGCGGTCGCCCGCTGAAACTTCCGGGACTAGGCGTCGCGCCGCGTCATGCGCGTCGCGTAGTTCTTCATAATTTTTGCAACGTCGTTGCAGTACCTGTTGTGTGAAAGGCTGCCGCACCAGGTTATCGACCCCACCGAAAAGACGGATCCTCCCCAACCTGTCTCGTACCAGATCATCTCGGCCTTGATCAACGACGCAAGTGGGCCGTGATCGAGCGACTCGTCATGCGCAGTGAGTGCGTCGAGCGCGGCACCAAATGCCGATGAATGCCCTTCGGATGTCGCGAGGAGCGTGTATTGCTCGGGCGAACCAGCAATGGTTGAAGTCGAGTCGAGTTCAAATCCTGCTGCACCGCCCCCCGAGAGTCCGTAATCCCCGATGATTCCCGAAGGGACTCCATCAAGCAGCCAGCCTCCAGGCTGTTCACGCGCGTCATCGTGAACGCGATAGTACGAGCCTTCGAAAGGCCCCTGCGCCGAGAAGCCGATACCAACCAGCCGCTGCGGAGGTCGGCCGCTGTCACGCCAAAGGCCTCCCAGTCGACCATCGAATGCGTTATGTAGTTCGCCGGGCAAACTGGTCCAGTTCCGGATCCCGTTGTTGCCACGGCGTAGCTCAAGCGCGCCGGGAAACAGTTCGGACACGGCAATTTTCCAGTAGAAGCCGTTCCCCCCAAGGTATGCAAGGTTGCCTCCCTCCTTCAGATATCCCTCGATGGCGTCGAGTGTGCGTTCAGTGTGGTACTCGGGGTGGGTGCCTGTGAGGACCGCACGATAAGGTTTGAGCATAGCCTGACCGTGACGCTCGAGATCGTCGTCCGTCACGATGTCAAACCCGATACCTTCGTGTTCGAGCCAGTCGAGCAGATAGTGATCTGCAATGTAGTGGCGACAGCCTGATCCGCGTGGTTCATTAAATGTCACGAAACCAGGACGCATCGTCAGCATGGGCCGCAGACGGGTAGAAAAGGCGACGCCGCTGCCGTCAGCGTGCAGGTTGTAGGTTGATAACCCAACTTCCGGATGATCGTCCGGATTATGTGGATATGCTTGCCACGCATCCACCTTGGCGCGGAAATCTTCATCAAAGTTACCGCGCGCAAAGTTCGCGTAAGCCTGATAGGTGTACGTCGGTATGACGATCGCGAGTTCGTGGCCCGGCCGTCCGGGACGTGCGCTCACCCAGAACGGTAGCCACTCACGATCAACTCCTCGGTCGTCTGCGAGTGCCATCGCATAAGAACCGGAAGGAAGGTCGTCAGGAACAGTGAAGGTAAACGAGGTTTCCCAATTGACGTCGTCAACATCTTCCTGATGAAAATGAATCGCTGCATACTCATCCGGCGCAGCACGCCAACAGAACTCGCGGCCGGTCCAATTCGAGGAGCGAACTGCGCGTGTAGGAAGATTAACGATTCGGCCATGACGGGCACTCGGACCGCAGTCAAATACTACTGCCGTATCAATCCCAAGCGAAAAATCCCATGCTCCGATCACGATCGAACCGGAGTGGATTCGCGGTGCTTCGATACGCCCATTGAAGTGGAGCTTTGGCGCATCGGCGGAGAGAGCCGCGATTGCAACGGCAGGCGCGGGAGCGCTCCAACCACCGTTAGGCACGGTTGCATCTGCTTCCGCGCCGATGTATCGCGAATCAACCGGCGCAAAAGACAGCTTCAGCTTCCGCGTCGCCGCGTCGTAATATAGGGAAATGCCAGACCATCGGGCTCCCACCCGGCAATTAGCGCGCAAATATACGGTTGAGCCACTGTCGTTGGACCAGGTTGCAGTGGCCCCCTCACCATCGATACCGATCTGCCATCCTTGTGCCTTGTCCGAGTCCCACTGCGACATGATGCACTGTGAGCCGTTCTTCGCTAAGGTCGGTAACACCCGGACAGAAATCGACCAGTCATCGTCAGGGTTAGGCCACGGTACGCCTGGTACATGAATCCAGGAGCCTCGATGAATCGACTGCTCGACTGACGGCGCGGTCGTCGAGTATATATGACCGAGGTCCACCATACGCAAGCCAGGCCCGGCAGGATTGGCGTCTGCATGGATCACTCGAACAAGTCGCGCCGTGAAGGGGGACTTCAGGCGGCTGGATACCTTGAAGTCGATGGGTTCGCCCGATACGGCAGAGAGTCGATCGCTGTAGCCGACCAGATCCATGGTAGTTTTCAACATTGCGGCAACTCCTTTGATTCAAACGCGCATGGCAGACTGCCAGCAAACGGGCCAGAAAGCTCCGTCGGCCATTGATTAACGATTAGTTTTACGACAAGGTTTTACGGTCACACGACACCTGCGTTTCCTACAAATGTTCCCTATTCAGAATCGCGGCGGAGATGTTTTAGCGGCCACCTTATCGAAAGCAGCGTCAGAAAATGGCCCATAAAGCGCTGACTGCGGCGTGCGGACAGACAATTCGCCACACGCCCCGTCGCGGTTGACCTTGGCGCCAGAAACGCCAGCCACCTTTTTTCGGCTTTTTTGAATGCACCGATCAGCAGGAATGATATCGATAGGTATATTAGTGCAACGATCGTAAAGCTAGAGAACGTCATGTACGTGGCGGCGTTCATGTCTCGCACGACCTTCATGAGTTCCGGCACCGTCGCGGTGAAAGCAAGTGTCGTGGCATGCAACATAAGGATGATTTCGTTGCTGTACATCGGCAATGCGCGGCGAAGCATAGCCGGGATTATCACGACACGGTAGACCGCACCTGATGACATTCCAAACGCTCTTGCAGCCTCAATCTCCCCACGAGGAATGGCCCGCATTGCCCCTGCAAATATTTCAGTAGTGTAAGCTGAAGTGCTCAATGAAAATGCCAAAACTGTACAGTTCATGCCACTTCTGAAGAAAGCACTCAGAATGTCGCTCGCCCTCACAAATTCGAGACCATATATTCCTGTGTAGATCAACAGCAACTGCACATAGAGTGGCGTCCCGCGGATCGCGAATGTGTATGCCTTGACCACCCCTGAAACATATAGATTAGGCGAATTTCGCGCAATGGAAAGCGGCACCGCAAGTACGAAACCAAACGCTACTGAGAGAACAAGCAACCATAGCGTCACTACCAGTCCGCTGAAGTGATCACCGTCGAAGACAAGTAGAGGTAGCCAATACTGTCGAAGTAAGTCAATCATCGTGAGACACCTCGAGCATGTCTGGAGTAGTGGCGCTGCAGCCGATCAAGCGCGATTGTAGAAATCGCAGCCAGAACCAGATAGATACCGGCTGCAACCAGCATGAAGAAGAAACTGTTAAATGTACTGCGTCCGGCATTCTGCGCAGCCTTGACAAGGTCTGATAGCCCGATAATCGATACCAGCGCCGTTGCTTTCACGATAACCTGCCAGTTGTTACTGATTCCAGGTAGAGCGTGCAACATAAGTTGCGGGAAGATGATCCGTTTAAATGCGGTCCAATAGGTCATCCCATATGCCATCGCTGCCTCAATCTGTCCACGGCTGATTGACAGATAGGCTCCTCGAAAAGTCTCGACGAAATATGCCCCGTATACCAGACCAATTGTCGCGGAGCCCGCCCAGAACGGACTGATGTCAACCTGCGCTGCCCCAAAGCGGTCGGTCAACACGTTTAACGCGATTTGAATGCTGTAAAACGTCAGCAACATCAGTACAAGATCGGGGACCCCCCGGATAATCGTGGTGTAGCAGCTCGATAGGAAAAAACTTAGCCGGTTTCCGGACAGCTTGGCCGTCGCGCCGAGGAGCCCCACGAGAAACGCCACCACAAGCGATAACAGTGACAGTCTCAGCGTCTCCAGGGCGCCATAAAATATTTCCGTGCCGTAGCCGCTTAGCATGCCCTGCTCCTTCTGATCAAGGAATCGCCTTGTGATCGACGTAGGTTCATTTGAGACTACCCGAGAGGAAACGCTGGAGTCGCGGACTCTGGGGGCGAACGAAGATCTCTTCGGGAGCGCCCTCCTCTTCTACTCGACCCTGATCAAGGAACATGACACGGCTTGACACCGATCTGGCGAATTCCATTTCGTGTGTCACCAGGACCATCGTTCTCCCGTCTTCCGCTAGTCCTTGCATGACCCTGAGGACCCCGCCAACGAGTTCGGGATCGAGCGCCGATGTCGGTTCATCAAAGAGGAGGACGTCTGGTTCGATCGCAAGGGCCCGCGCGATTGCAACCCGTTGTTGCTGCCCCCCGGACAAATGCGATGGATACGCGTCGCAATGGGTCCGGGGCATGCCGACTTTCTCGAGATAGCGGAGCGCGCGGTCGCGCGCTTCCGAACGGCTGACCTTTGCGACACGATGTGGTGCCTCCGTCACGTTTTCCAGCACCGTCATATGCGCCCAGAGGTTGAAATGCTGAAAGACCATTCCGAGTCGAGCTCTCAATCGTTGCAGCTGCCTTTTGTCTCTGACGATGAGATCACCGTGGGTGTTGCAAACAGTTTGGATCTCCTCGTCGTGCAGCTTGATCGTGCCGCCACTAGGGCACTCCAGGAAATTGATGCAACGGAGGAAAGTGCTTTTGCCAGACCCAGAGGAGCCGATCAGGCTGATCACGTCTCCTGCGCGCGCCTCCATAGAGACACCTTTGAGTACGGAATGCTCGCCAAAATTCTTCGTGATGTCTCGTATGCTTAGTGTGTTCATAAAATGCTCATCCTGTGTCTCTGCAGGAAGTCTGCGTCCAGGCAGGCAGTGCTTCGCCTCAGCATCCCCGCCTGTTGAGCGATGGATACTGACGCGGCCCTGCATTTCGCAGATCATAAGGTTCTCACTATGGCCCATCTCCTGCTGCAGCGGCGCAAGCGGAGTGTGCCAGCATCGCCGGCGACTATGCGTCGCCTATTCCCGCTGCTTCGATAATCATCTGGAGCAAGACGTTGGCCCCTGCCTCCAGGTCCTTTGGAGACGCGTTCTCGATTTCGTTATGACTGATCCCGCCCTCGCAGGGAACGAAGATCATCGCGGCAGGTGCTACGCTGGCCAGATAAACCGCATCGTGTCCGGCGCCACTAAGCAGATCCATCGAGGGATAACCAAGATCTGCGCTTTTCCGCCTGACCGAATCCACAAGGAAGCTGTCAAAGGGCTGAGGAGCGAAATGAACGACCTGTTCGACTTCGACGGGCAATTCACATTCCGAGCATAGCTTTCGGAACTGCGTGTCCAGCAAGTCAAGGAGCTCCGCAGAATCGGCACGAAGGTCAACAGTCATTGCCACCTGGCCTGGAATGACGTTCCTCGAGTTCGGGAACACAGACATACAGCCGACGGTTCCCCGCGCGTTCGTGGAAGACCCGGTTGCGATCTGATAGACCCCTTTGACGAGGTCAGCCGCGACAAGCAATGCATCCCGACGCAGATTCATTGGAGTCGGACCGGCGTGAGCTTCCTGTCCTTGAACTTTGACGTTGTACCATCGCTGACCCAGCGCTCCGGTGACGACACCGACCGTACAGGCCGCCGTTTCGAGAACCGGACCCTGCTCGATATGCGCCTCGAAATATGCTTTTGGGGAGTACGACGGATCAACGCAACCTTGATAGCCAATAGACTTCAGTGCATCCTCGACCGATATCTGGTCCGAGTCTTCGCGAGAAAGTGCGTACTCGAGTGAAAAGGCCCCGCTTGCCACACCGGATCCCATCATGACTGGAACAAATCGGGATCCCTCTTCATTCGTCCATACGACGACTTCCACTGGCGCAATGGTTCTTAGTCCGTGGTCGTTAAGTGTTCGCAGCACTTCAAGACCTGCAAGAACGCCATAATTTCCGTCGAACTTCCCGCCAGTCGGTTGCGTGTCGATGTGACTTCCCGTCATTACGGAGGGCAGATCGTGGTTCGTCCCTGGACGGCGCGCTACGATATTTCCTATTTTGTCGACGCGCACGGTACATCCCAGTTCGGTTGCCCAATGGACAATTAGATCCCGTGCTTCCTTGTCCAGTTGTGTCAGCGCGAGTCGACAAACTCCGCCCTTCTCCGTTGCACCGATCTTCGCAAGGTCCATGAGACTGCGCCAAAGTCGGCGGCCGTCAATTCTCAGATCATTCAGCGCCTGGATACTGTCGCTCACGTTGCACCTCTATCGCTATACATTTTCAATGCCTTCTGGTGATTCCAGCTCTATTCAGCAGACAGAATCCTGTCTCAGTACAGATCGTTAATTCGAGATGTCAAAGTCAACGTACTTATGAGTGATGGTGGTGTACGTACCATCGGACCTGATCTTTTGCAGCGCGCCATTGATGGACTGCCTAAGACTGGGGTCATCCTTACGAAGGCCCATGGCGGTATAGTCAGCGACACCATTCACCACGATAGGTCCACCAGCAAACTTGAACCCACGACCCCGCTCAGTCTTGAGAAAGCCCACGCCGGCCTGGATCTGTTCCACCAGAACGCCATCCAAACGGCCATTGACGAGGTCTGCGAGCGCCTGGTCCTGGTTGGCATACGGGACGACCGTCACCCCAGAATTGGCCCACTGCGCCTTTGCGATGGTCTCCTCTACGGAGCCCTGCAAGACACCGACGCTCTTGCCCCGCAGGCTCTCAGCCGTGGGTTGCAACGTACTCGCCTTGGACACCAGCAACCGGCTATGCGCGCTGTACAGCTTGTCGCTAAAGTCGATTTCCTTTTTTCGCTGATCTGTTGCCATCATCCCCGAGAGAATGACGTCGATTTTCCTCGCTTTCAGGCTGGGAATGAGACCGTCGAAATCTCCTTCGACCCATTCACATTTCGCGTGCAATTGGGCACAAACCGCGTTCCCCAGATCAATATCGATACCGACGAGCTTACCGTCAGGCGACTTGGATTCGAAGGGAGGATAGTCGGGAGATGTGCCGAACCGAATTGTCGAGATATCCTTGGAGAACGAAAGCGACGGCAGGACAATGAAAGTAATGACGACAGCCAGCAAAACGTGAAGCTTTTTCATGATGTTCACCGATTTGGTTGAATTCAGTCAGGGGCTGATGCGCGTGATTTCCGGTTTCGCGGGTCGTGTCCAGACCTCACCTTCCTAGCTCGGAAAGAGCCTCACGGGACGACCTTGCAAATTTTTCGACGATCTCAGCAAGTTCGTCATCCGTAGCAATATAGGGCGGCGCAAGGATGACCGTGTCACCCAATACTCCGTCGACATTGCCGCCAGACGGGTAGCAGATTAGTCCGTTCGCGAGCGACCTTTGCCTGATCTTGAGATAGAGTTGCTTTTCGGCGGCGAACGGTGTCTTGCGCTCTAGGTCTTCCACAAATTCAACGCCCCAGAAAAAGCCGCGGCCGCGGATATCGCCGACAGCTCCGATGCCCGCCAACTCTGCCCTGAGCATTTCGCCGAACCGCTGCCCGGCGGTCTGTACGCGTTCCATCAGACGATCCCGCTTGATAATCTTCTGGACAGCGACGCCAGCAGCGCACGCGGCCGTATGGCCAGTGAAGGTGTGCCCCGTCATCGGGCCGCCGTACGCGCCGTTGATCACTTCTGCCACCTTCTTCGTATAGACGGTCGCCCCCAGTGGAATATAGCCTCCACCCAGTCCCTTCGCGATCGGCATGATGTCGGGGACCACGTCATCGAATTCCAGCGCTCGCCACGTTCCGCATCGGCCGGAGCCACACATCACCTCGTCTGCGATCATCAGCACCCCGTGACGGTCGCAAACTTCCCTGACGGCCTTGGCATAACCCTTCGGCGCAGGAACAACGCCACCTGCAGCGCCGACCACGGGCTCGAATACAAACGCGGCGACATTGTCGGCGCCAATGCGCAAGATCTCCTGTTCCAGTTCGTCGGCGCAGGCCCTGCCCAGTTCATCCGCAGGCACGTCATTGAGGGGCCGGTACTCGTTGGCCGGACTGATCAACGACGCGGGAATGAGAGCGCCCTCGAAGGGTGCCCTGCGTTCGAGAAAGCCGGATATGGAAAGGGCGCCAAGCGTGTTCCCATGCCATGACCGCTGGCGTGAGATAAAGCGTCGACGGCTAGAGTTGCCAAGCGCGCTGTGATACTGCAAGGCGAGCTTCAATGCCGACTCGACCGCCTCCGACCCTCCGGATACAAAGACCATCGACGTAAAGTCCGGTCCACACGCCTCCCGGACAAGATCGGAAAGCTCTTCCAGAGGGTCGCTGGTAAACAGATACCGGTAGCCATGGGCGATCTGTCTCAGTTGCGCAGCGACGGCCTCGTTGACCTCTTCGTTCCCGTGCCCAAGACTGTAGACTGCCGGTCCGGACGAGCCGTCGATATATTGCTTCCCGGTGGTGTCGAAGACATATACGCCTCGGCCGTACTGCACTTTCGGCAACTTTGGCGCGGCAATCGTCGTACCGCCCTTAAATTCGACTTTGCTCATTTCGCCCCCCCGACAAGTTTCCGGCGAAGCGGCATGGTCAGGCAATGCGCGGCGCCGCCCTCGATGACGAATTGCTCTAGCTCAGGGTCGAACACGTGAAAACCTTGTGCCCGCAAGGCAGCATTGATCCGAGGATTTTGTTTTGAGGAAAGCACCCGATCGTCGCCAAGAGCGACGGCATTGGCACCCATGCTCATCACCTCGCGGTAGCCGACCTCGATCAGCTCATACCGTTCTCGCAGCCACGCGACGTCGTCGGGTTCGAGAATATCTGTGGCGCACAGTGCTACCTTGTCGTTGACAACACTGAACAGAACGTCGAGGTGCAGAAAGTACGCAGGAACCTTGATAAAACGAGTTTGCCAGCCCGCTTCCGCAAACCACGCTGCAACCTGTTGGGCACCGGCGTACGTTGTTCGTACCTCGTTCACGCCGATGAGTACCTGACCCGGCGACAGGATCTGCACATCTCCACCTTCGAGACTTCCAGCGGTCACCCTTTTCCACACTGGAATATCAGACGAGGCACAGAAATCGACGATCGGCCCCCACTCTGCCCGTCGCTCCGGTCTAGCCATCTGGCACAGAAGCACGCCAAAGGGCGTCATCACGCTGCTGTCTCGCGTGTATGTCTGATAGAACAAGTGCGGGTCCTGCTCAAGAAGATGGCAGGTGACACCAGCTTCGGTGAGGGCAGCGCGCAACTCCCGATGCTGGCTCATCGCGGCGGCAACATCTGCGGTCTTCCCTGCGTCCAGCGCGCCAATAACCATCGTATTTGAGCGTGCCCAATCGTAGTACATTGCATCGCATAGGAGCACGTCCGTGAGACGGCCATACTCGCTATCGAGGAATGCGTGCGCGTGAACGCTTTCTGCCACTGTTCCCGACGAGATTCGGTTCATAACAAGTTCGTCCATTGTTTCGTTAAGCCAACATTTGCCCCGACCCGCGGGTTACGGCTTCGCCTGACGACACCGCAGTCGAAAATCGATCTATGCGAATCATTATAATGATTTCGGGTTAAGCGCAGCGGTAGTATTTTCCCTACCCCACCCATGAACGACACCTCCGTTTGCCAGCGGGAGACTGTGTTCGGTACTTCGTAAGCGATCCATTATCGCCGTCCCTCTGAGTAGTGGGCAGGCGCGTTGATTCGTGGAGTGGGTATGCTGCGAATCAGTTCCGGGGGGACGGCATCCGCCAAGGCACGAGCGCCTCGTAGTCGTCGGCGGTCTTTGCCAGAGGCAGGCGCTCGAACAGCCAGGTCAGGTAACGATATCGATCGACACCATTGGCCTTGCATGTTTCAATGAGACTAAAGAGATTTGCGCTGGCGTGTGCGCCGGCAACCGTATCTGCGAACAGGAAGCCCTTGCGCGCAACGACAAACGGGCGAATGGAATTTTCACAGAAATTGTTCGATGCCGGCCAGTCGCCGTTCTCGAGGTAACGCACAAGCTTCGGCCACTGCTCACGTAGATAGGTCAGTGCCCTGCCGAGCAGGCTCTGGGACAGCACTCCCAGAGACTGCTCGATCATGAGATCCTTGATGACCTGGAATACGCGGGCGCTATAGCGTTGCCGCAGGCGCTGACGCCGCCTTGCATTCCACGTTTTACTGCGTGCCTCGGCGGCAAACAACTTCCCAAACAGTTTGATGAAGCGTGTTGCGAGCAGATCTGGCGTCCGTGCTGCCTTGGGACATTTTCCTCTGCCTTGACGAAGTAACGTCTCGCGTGAACGAGGCAACCAAGGTGCACGAGCTTGTACCGCTCGGCGATACCGTTATAGGCCTCGTAGCCATCGGTCATCAGCGCAGCGCCTTCCTGCACGCCGGCGAACAGCTTGTCGGCCAGCTTTGCCCCACGACCCGGCGTATAGGCATAGCAACAGATCGGGATTCCCGTGCCTGTCATCTGACACCACAGGTAACTCTTCGTCTGTGGCTTGCGCCCTTTCTCCTTGAGCACCTGGAAGGTCGTCTCGTCGGTGAGGATCACTGCTGCCTCAAGCAGCGCGTCGCGCATCAGGTTGATCACGGGCTGCGTTGCGAGGCCGACCTTGACCATGCTGGCAGCGATCGTGTTCGAGGAGATATCGCCTCCGAAGCGGCGAAGCAGACCAGCCTGGCGATACAACGGCATGCCGAACTGGAATTTTCCCGCCGCGATCCAGGCAAGCGCTGATTCGGTCAGTAGTCCTCGTGGGATGATGCGCGACGGCGCCGGCGTGACCTTGATGCCCAGATCACAGCACGGGCAGGCATACTTGACGCGCTGGTTCTGGATCACGCGCAACTGCTCGGGAATCACGTCGAGTTGTTCGCTGATTTCCACGCCGAACTCGACCAGCGCATGGCCGTCGTTGCTGCAGAAACGCTCGGCTTCCGGAAGCTCGTGCCGCCGGATCTCGCGAGGCAGACTGGGGTCAAGCGGCTTGCGGTGGCCGCGCTTTTTGCGTGTATGCGCACCGACCTTCGTTTCGGGCGTATCTTCCTGGGCGGGTGCCGCATTCGCGCCAAGCGCCTCAGCTTCGTTGAAGAGCCCGAACTGTTCCGAATCCCGTGCTTCGCTCTTTGCGCCAAACAGCTCACGCCGGTAGGCACGCAGCCGTTCCTCGGCCAGGTCGCGCTCCGCGCTCACCAGACGCAACATGCTGCGGGTTTCCTCGTGCTCTCGCTCAAGGGTGGCATATGCCTCGCGCATCGCGAGTAACGCATTGAGCTCGTCGGCGGAGATCGTGATCTGAGCGGGCATGCCGGATTAGCCCATGCATGCCCGCCCATGTTCAGCTCACGCGCAAATATTCCTCCCGTGGATGTCGGCGGATCGCGGTGATGTCATCTCCATCGAGCAGCGCGTGCAGCGACGCCGACGTCAATGCCACGACTTCGGTCTTCCTGTCGGGCCAGATAAAACGGCTTGCTTCAAGGCGCTTCGTCATCAGCCAGAAGCATGCTTCATGATGCACCATTTGGCTATGTGGTTGATAAATCTAGAGATGCCTGTAGAGGTGACGGTACCGTGGGGGATTTTCTGTTGCCCGAACGGACATTTTCCGCAAAGCGTGCAACCGCCTCGCTCTCGAGATCCGTCCTGTTCAGGATCCAGGGGCCGCACGCAATCGGCCGCTCGGCCTTGACTTCTCCCCGCTCAATAGCGAGCCGCAATGTCCGATTGGTGATACCCAGGCGGGCTGCGGCCTGAGAGAGGTTCATCCATCCCTCAGACTCGCGTCGCTGAGGGTTATAGCACGGGATATCATGGTGGTGTCTGAGGGAGGTGATCAGCGACCGCGACCAGAAATTCCCGTGCACAGTCCGCATACCCTCGCGATTGAAGACGCCGGCAATCATGTTGTCATTGCAGATTCGCGCCAGAATCCGTACAGCTTCGACCGTCTCCCTGTTGTTCTGAAGCGAGTGCTGCCCTTTGCGGCGTCGTGGCAAACGTAGTGACGTATGCACGCCTCCCTTCCAGTGGATGACGAGCACAACCTCGCTTGTATCAGCGTCCACGTCAACGACGATTTCCTGAATCAGTGCTCGCACGATCCGCTTCTTAACGCCTTCATCGGCGGCAGGATCGTTCCATACCGCTTCCAGATCGGCGGCGAGGGACTCGAATTCCTGCACTGACGCGGATACCGGTCCCGAACTGTCTGCCGTTTCCTCGGCAATTCTCAGTTCGATGGCTTGCACTTCCTGTAAAGCACGATTCCACCGCCGTTCGAGTTCGTCAGCAACCAGCCGGTTTAATGGATCGGCCGAGTCATATTGCAGTTGAGCGCGCCGTACCTGGTATTGAGCCGCCTCCAGATCCCGTCTCAGCGCAGCGACGACCTCCTGGTTCTGCGCAGTTTGTTGTTCGTAGGCTGACACGGCGGCGGCTATGCCAGCAGGTCGCACAACACGCAGGATCTGCGCGGCAACAGGGCCGTCAACAGAAGCGCCGCTGAATGCGATGCAACGAGCCTCACGGGTATCCATTGATGGCACGGTACAGGCGTAGCGTACGAACTCACCTTTTTCTCCTTTATAGAACACTCGCAGCATACGGCCGCACCGGCGACACCGCAACATTCCAGTTAGTAATGCCGCCCCCTTTCGGGACGCCCCCGAAGACCCTGCGCCGCTGCCCAGTACGTTACTCGAGATCATGAGCTGGATTCGCTCGAAGTCCGCCCAACTGACATATCCCTCGTGCGAATCGGGAATCAGGGAAACCCGCTCGGGCCGTGACCGACGACGGCTTCTTTGTCGGGAAACACCGTCCTCGTAGCAGGTCACACTCGCTTTTCTGCCATAGACGTACGCGCCCGCGTACATCGGATGGGTCAGTACACGATGAATCCATGCGTATGACGCACGTCTCCAGTGAATCTCACCTCGTAATGTTCTGGAAGGTATCGAAAGTCCGTGCTCTATGAACCATAGCGATGTCTGACGAGCGCTTCCCAATTCCATGAATTTGCTGAACACGAGTGCGATCGCATCCTGGATACGCCGGTCTGGATCCTTATCCAGCACTTGTTCACCACCCTTGATGAATCCAACCGGGCAGTGTGATATGAGTTCTCCGCGTTTAGCTTTTTGCACGCGCGCCTCGCTAGCCCGGTGGCGAAGCAGATCAATCTCGTACTCATTCAGGGTACCTTTGAGACCAAGAAGCAGTTGATCATTACTCTGGCGAGGCGCGTACATCATCTCCTGGTCGACCAGTAACGTATCGACAATCCTGCATACCTCCACGAGTTGCTGCCAGTCGCTGCTGTTGCGCGCAAACCGCGACACTTCCCGCGCACATACCGCGCCGACTTTTCCAAGACATACTTCGGACATCATACGTTCAAATCCACTACGCGTTACCCCGCCCGCCGCAGACCGCCCCAAGTCTTCATCGATAATCTCGATATTCTGCCAGCCTAACTGACGAAGATGCGCTTCCATCGCATATTGCAGCCTCTGGCTCTCCAGATTATTGGCCACCTGCCAGGCCGAGGACTGACGCACGCACAGGATCGCCTTGCGACCCAGATGTTGCGGCATGATTTTCTCACTCATTGCTCGCCTCCCCGCAAAGCGCGTCCGGGTCCCGACGGCCGTTGACGACGAGAACCAGCAGATTTGCCAGTAACGTCGCTTGTGCCGAGCCCTGATGCCATTCTCGCGCATGAGCCGCTCAACCCGCTCCTTGCTGGCCGGAAAGCCGCGTGCGCGAATTTCCTCGGTCATCCGTGGCGAACCATAGGCGCCCTTGACCTCGGCGTGGATGGACTGGATCAGGGCGAGCAACTGGGCCTCTGTGAGGCGCTGGCGCCCGGGCGTGCCGCCGCGCTTCCACGCCCGATAGCCATTCAGACTGACCGACAGGACCCCGCACAGCGCCGACAGCGGGTAGTGCCGGCGATGCGAATCAATCCAGGCGTACTTCACAGGAGGTCCTTCGCGAAGAACGCCGCCGCTTTTTTTGCGATTTCAAGTTCCATCTGCAGACGCTTGTTCTCAGCCCGCAGGCGTGAGAGCTCCATCTGCTCCGGCGTGACGGCCTTTGTCCCCGGGCCATTGAGCGTGCCTGCTTCATCGGACTTGACCCAGTTGCGCAGCGACTGGTGTGAAATCCCCAGTTCACGAGCAACATCTCGCGCGCTTTGCCCGTCCTTCACTCGCTGTACCGCGAGCGTCCTGAACTCAGCGGTGTACGCCTGCTTCGGTATTTTGAACATCGATTCTTTCCTTCCTTCGGGTCGAGTTTACACATGACCTACTGGAAGGCGAAATTTCGGGGGAAGCTCAGTAAGCCGGCGCCTTCGGGAAGAATTTGCCAAACTACTGGTCGAGGTTAATGAAGAGAAGAGTCGCACCGTGGATCTGGACCGCGCGGAAAGCTTCGGCTTCCTGGGGTTTGACTTCCGACGCCTGCGCAGTATCGGGCGACAGGTGTGGCGAGCGCACTATACGCCCAAGTTGAAGAAACGCACGGCGTTATTGCGCAAGCTCAAGGAGGTGTTCCGGCGATACCAGTCGCAGCCGGTGGATCGGGTAGTGCAACTGATCAACCCGGTGCTGCGCGGCTGGGTGAATTACTTCGCTGTTGGACACTCCAGCGAGTGCTTCAGCTTCATCAAGGACTGGGTGGAAAAGAAGATTCGACGCCACATGGGTCGATCCCGGAATCGTCGGGGCCTCGGCTGGAAGACGTGGAGTAGGCACTGGCTATATGGCGAACTGAAGCTGTTCAACGGCTATCGGGTTCGCCGTGCTACCACCCCGAAAGCGTCCCCGGCATGATAGGTCCCATAAATCTTGACGTGAAGCGGCCAGGAAAGCGTAGTGCGGGAAAACCGCATGCTGCGTTTGACGTGGCGGGAGCTGGAAACGTGGCCATGGCAACCGGATTGAGGCCCAACGCGAAAGCGAGGGAGAAGCCACCGGGGGCCTACCGTGCGCGCGCCAGTTCTCGACCCTACCTGCGAGGGCCTGCGGGTGCGATTCCCGTGGGCTACTCACCTAACTGCTGCATGAAGTGAATCTGCAGCATCGTCGCAACCGGAAACGGCGGCCTTCCAGCCTTACCTTTCCGATAGTGCGGTTCGATCAGCGCAATCAATCTCGACCATGGCACAACGCGCCTCATCTCGTCGAGAAATTCCCGCTTACGCGTGCGTTTCGTTGAAAGATCCAAGCCAAGACCGAGCTGTGTCATCGAGGAACTCCTTTGGTTCGCGCTCTTCCAGGATAGGACAACCAGACTTCAACGCCAGGACTTTTGCAGACCTTCCTTAGATCTGCCGCGTTCACGGACCTCTGGTACAGAGACTCTGCGTAAAAATAGACCATGCATTAAATCTCAACTTCAGCGAATGGGGCGACGCGTTCCCCGACAACCGCCTCGTCGGTGCTGCCACGCTGATCGGCCACGGCACGGCGCCTACCGTGTCGTCATTGAGGGTGAGAGCTTCCGCAAGCCGAAACCGATGCCTGAAAACGGCGAAAACGCAGTTGCAAAATCAGGCAAAAAAGCGCATTCTTGGGCCCCTTCGAAATCGCGTTTCGGGACCATTCCAGGTGGCCTCATTACGCCGATCATCCCCGGCTCGATTACGCCGATCCCTGACACCTGTCCGAATGAGCGGCGCCACCTCTGACTGCAATCGGGTCCGCCAGAGGTCCGTTGTATGAAGCCGGGATTCCTCCAATTTGCGGCCCGCTTCAGGATTTTGTGCTGATCTTTTTCGTTCGTGTCCGATGTCGCCGCGTGGCTTGGAATACGTTTTCTTCGGAACGTCGTTGGTCATTGCTTGACTATACTTACGACGTGGACATATCAACCCGCTTGGCGAGCAGATAGTCCAACTGTTGCTCATGTCCAACTTGGAAGAAATGTTCGCCGACCTTGACAAACCGGTTCTTCACATAAAACCGTTGTGCGCGTTCGTTGGACTCAGATACACCCAGCCAGATGAAGTCTCTTCCCATGGACCGCGCATGCCCTATCGACGCATCCATCAGGGCAGGTCCAACTCCAGCACCGTGATAGTCCGCTTGCACATAGATACGGCGAAGCTCAATCGGGCTAGCGCCGGGCACACAATGGGGCACGTCCTCGTCGCAGAGAAGCGAGAAGCCGGCAATCTGACCGGCACACTCCGCAACCAACAGCGTATGCGTCGAAGCCTTCATGTGTTCAATAAAGTGTTCGGGCTGAAGGTTTTTTCTTGTAAACGCGGACAACGCTTCTTCTGTCGTATCAAGTGGACATGAAAGCGGAACGGTTGCGATCGCGACTTTGCTGAGGGAATCCGCGTCTTCGAGCACCGCTGAACGGACTACGAGTGCGTCTTGTACGTTGGGCACCATGGGCTGCACCAAAGGAAGTTGTCAGATATTTTACGAATGCTTGTTGAATCCTGAAACGCCGCTCATACGCGCGTGGGCGAAGCGTACCGCGCAGCTGTATGGTTTCCCGCGGCACCGGTGGCGGCACTCCAGTGATTTCGTATCAACCACGGCAAGTTTCGTAACACCACGCGATGCATGTCGGCCGCATTTCAGTCTCGGTCGAGCATATCGGCAAAATCCGTGGCTGTATTAGCCGACATGCCCATGCGGTGCAGTTCGCGGCTTCGGTACTGCGAGCAGCGAGGAATGGAAGCTGCACCGTAAGCCACGCCTGTATGCACCAGTTAAAGGTTTTGGATGACCTCTGTCTGCCCGAGATAATTTCGGATCTCACAGCCATCGTCCAATCGCCGGATGTAGCTGCGGCCGACGGGTATTTTTCCAAGATCCGTAGTAATGATGTAGTCAGGTACCGCGAAGCCGGTCGTATGTCCGAACAGCCCGTCAATTATTTCGATCCCCTTATCGAGAGGGGTCATAAAGTGTGACACGCCCGTGACGTTGTCGCAGTGGTAAAGGTAGTATGGTCTGACGCGGATGCGCAGCAGCCCGGTAACGAGCGCCCGCATGATTTCGACGCTATCATTTACACCTTTTAATAACACTGATTGATTTTGGACCGGTATTCCGTGGCGCAACAGTCGATCGCATGCAGCAGAAGCCTCTTTGGTAATCTCCTTTGGATGATTGAAATGCGTCTGAAACCAGATGGGCTGATACTTATCCAACATCCGGCACAACTCCTCTGTGATTCGCATCGGCAAAACCACAGGACACCGGCTTCCAATACGAATTATCTCAATGTGAGGGATCATCCTAAGCCGCGAGACGATCTCTTCCAGCTTCCGATCGTTATATGAGAGAGGATCGCCTCCCGTCAACAGTACATCGCGAATTTCAGCATGCGAAGCAAGATAATCAAAGTCCGGCTCCATCGATACACCCTCACTCTCCCCAAAGTAGGTGCCCGCAACGTCCGTCGTATGGTATTTTCTCGTGCAATGCCGACAATACACGGGGCACATCGACGTGACGAGGAATACGACGCGATCGGGATATTTGTGGATAACTCGATTCGTCTTGCGATACGATGCATCGGAGACCGGATCGATATCGGCGCCCGGATATGTCAGCATTTCCGCGGCGGATGGGACCGATTGAAGACGCACAGGACATTTCGCATCCTCTGGATCCATGAGAGAGGCATAGTATGGCGTGATACGCCAAAGATACTTGCCTCTAACGGATTCGATCGCATCCCGCTCAGCATGCGTGACGTGAATCCACCCCGCGAGTTGTTCCAGCGTGGTCACCGAATTCTTCATCTGCCAGTGCCAATTCGACCAGTCTGCCTGCACAGCGTTGCCCAGCAATTCATTTTTTGACGCTTCCATACATCCCCCAATAAATTGGCACTACCACTCAATAAGTCCACACCCGGACCTATGCGACAAGCGTTGATTCTGCATCGTGAAATTACCACGACGCTTCACTTCTTTCAGTACCATCGGCGTTTTGCAGCAGAAAATATCAGTATATGAAACCACAAAGAAAAGATTAGGATAGAATGCAGCGGTAGAACTTGATGGAGCGCAAAGCAAGTTCACTTGAAAAAACCGCCAACAGGCTTGTACCTTCCCATCGGCATCGCCACGACGACCATAGAAAACCGAGAATAACCTGATACACGGATAAACTACTTCGATACCAACGAGTAGAACTGCACGGTGAAACTTTTCCGAACAGAGGCGATCATTGTCTCTCTTGACCGTGGCATTTCAGTTGATGGCAGATTGTTACGTTCTATGGGTTTCCAGAGTTTATTTCACATTCAAGTATATCCTGCATTCCATGCGGACCACAGTAACTATCACCTGTTTCAAAAAAGTTCGTTCGGTTATAGAGTTGCCTTGCCTTACTATTTCGTGTGTTAACACCAAGCATGATTCGATTGACTCTTGGTCTATTTGACTTAACCCATTTTTTGGCCAGATGAAGTGCCGCCTTACCGTACCCTTTCCCTTGACTTGATCGAGCTATCCGAAGGCTGTGAAAAGTAATAGCATCTGACGGCGCCCATTCGGGAAGTGCGTTTTTTTCACGAAGCACGAAAAACCCAACGATTTCTTTCCCGATCGCAACTGAGAAAGGGTGTTCCAGATGTTGATTCGAGCTATTTCGCAGTTCAGAAAATACTACGAACAAAGGATCCACGAACTGCGCCTGATCACGGTCCAATTCTAGATGGCCAACAAGTTCAATATCGGAATGGGACAAGGCAATCAGCGTTGGACTGAGGTCGCATTTCGAAGATTCTCCCGTCTCTGTTCGTTGTTTCGGACTAGGTTCGACCAGACGTTGAGTCAAAGGCTCCATCCGCGTTTCGATCAAACTTGTCGATACCGGAGCGAGAAGGCTGGAAAGGACCTGCTCGAGGGTCCGCCTTCCCCATGTATAGGACGACCAGCCCTTCAAACTTTCCGTCGGCGTCTCTACGGGAACGGGTTCTCGACGGACTGCATCAGGCCACCCAGCAAATGACTGGAGCCAGGCGTCGTCGTAAACTGTTTCAGCGTAACGGTGACCCTCGTCTGGAAAGATGGCAACAACCTTTTTGCTCGGATGCTTACTTGACCACCAGTTGGCTACTCTGTAGGCGGCACCGCCGGCGGGCCCCATAAATAGCCCTCGATTCGTATGCAGTTGGCGAGTTGAGTGAAACGCCTCAACGGGAGTCAGCCAATGAATTTCATCGAATTCTCCGTGATCGACGTTGGAGGGAACAATCTCTCCTCCTAGACCGGCGAATCTTACGAGCTTTCCACGAGGCTGGCCAAACAACACCGAATTTGGTGTATCAACACCGATGGCGTGCAGTTCGGGGAACGAGGCTCTGAGAACGCGCGTCGTCCCGCACATGGATCCTCCTGATCCGACCGTGCCGACCAAGCAATCAATTTTCCCCAACCTTTCAATGAGTATCTCGGCGAATTTACTGTAAGCTAGAAGATTATCCTGGTTTGAATATTGGGAAGGCCAAAAGCTGCCGGGCATTTCCTTTAGATGCTTGGCGAGCCGGTTCAAGCAGGCCTGCTGAAGGCCGCCAGGGCGCGCGGGTTTATCGACAATATCCAGGCGTACGCCAAGTTGGACCAAGCGCCTCCGAAGATGCCGATCTAATGTCCAATCGCTAACCAAAACAAGTTTATAACCGTGCCGCGCAGCTAGCATGGCTAATGCGAGACCAAAACTGCCGGAAGACGACTCACAAATGGTGCCCCCGGATCTAAGAAAACCCTTCTCCACGGCGCGCTCAAGCATAAACCGCGCTGGTAGCAGCTTCATAAGAAAAAAGCTCGCTCCATATAGGTCTCTACTCAACTCGACTATTCGGGGATTTTCGAATTCCTCAAGCTCGCGCATCAAGGTCCGGCTAAACATCTCTTACTCCTCAGCTAAGATTCAGTCGATCGGACGCGACAGGGCGTTCGAAAGTGCCAATCGCGCTTTCCGGAGTTGTTCATCGTCGGGAAGATCGGAGCCGGACTCAAGGTCGCATTGACCACCGAACCGCTCTTGAGCATCAAGCCTTTCGCCGCCAGGATCGCGTTGACCAGTGCGAGCATTTGCACAGCTAACCCGAGGACCTAGGCAGGTGCCGGGACCGTAGAATCGGCTCTCATCGGGAAAATGTGCCATCTCGTCGTCAAGCCCTGCGACGTCATCAAACAGCGGCACGCTATCTAGCGCTTCTTCCATCGTCGGAACTCCAAGTCATCAAGTTGCGAGAACAAGGGCTTCTTGCTGTTGTGGCGCCGCTGGATCGTCGAGCGCAGCTTCGGCTGGCTCTACCGCGTCAGCCGACTGGCGAGAGACAACGAGCGATTGCCTGAAACGACTCTGTCGCCCGCCCTTGATCTCGGCCGCCCTCGTACATTCCGGCAAACAACCGATCCGTCTTCGCCAGTGCTTCGTTTCGCCGTCGTACGGATCGAACGCAACGGATGCGACTGGGAACGAAATCGTCGAGCTTGCGCATGAAAAAGCTCTCGGTGAATGTGTCGGCGCCGCGCACGATCTCCTAATGGTGGAGTGGGGTCTCCCATCAACGCTTCAGCGGCCTTCCGCGATGACTTTACCGCGGTACTCAGCAGCCTGCTAGAGCACTTTCTGTGCCAATTGGGTGATACTGTCGGAAACGCGAGCTACACCGCACTATTGAATGTGACGTAGCAAGTATTCGATGTGATGTTCGCTACAAACCGCCCACATTTGTCATACATGCTGCAAACAGCGCTGAGACGCTTGACGGTAACCATTGGTGTTCACTTGAGCTTCCTATATGAACGCGTCGCGATTGCAACAGCTTTCGTGAATTCAGACTGACAGGATGGGCTGCAGCTCTCTATCCGGCCTTCATGCAGCCGGTACTGCCGCTGCGGCCCCTATGAATTCCGCTGACTCGCACCTCATTCTGCTGACGAGCTCAAGGCTCTTCTACGAGTTCAGGTTTTGCGAGTCCCGGTCCGACCTCGCTTGAAAATCATCTAGCGGACCTCCCACCGCCGCCCGCTAGGGCGGCGGGTTAAAGTGACTGCGCGAGAACCGCTTTAACCAGAAGGAGGTGATCATGAACTATAGCGGCATTGACCTGCACTCGAACAACAGCGTGGTCACCGTGACTGACGAAACTGATCTGGTTCTGGCCGAGAAGCGTCTGCCGAACGAGTGGCCGAAGATTCTCGCTTTCCTTGCTCCGTGGCGAGCAGAGCTGGCAGGCGTCGTGGTCGAGTCGACGTTTTATGGGCGCCACGGAATTATGCACGGTTTGTCGAAGGTTCCACGGCGTGCCACCCTGCTCCTCCGGACGCCTGTTAGCGCCTCACCATCGATCGACTTTCCATAACAGATACTGCTCTTCTTAGACGGCTTCACGGCCGTCACTCAGGAGAGCGATCATGATCAGGCAAGTCGTGTCTGAAGTCGTCGCGTGCAATCATGCACGGTACGGCGCACTCGAACCCGTCGTTGGGGCTTTCGAGGAATACCTGGTCCGACGCGGATATGCGGGAATTACTGTAGGGAACTACCTGCAATGCGCGTCGCACTTCGGGCGCTGGCTGACTTCGCAGCGCATCGCGCTCGATCACATCGACGAGACGGTACTGCATCGCTTTCTTACAGTGCACCTTCCGGTGTGCCACTGCTGCAAGCCAAGTCCACGCACCCTCGCTAACCTTCGCCGCGCGCTCCGTAATCTGCTTCGCATGCTGCGCGCGGAGGGCATCATTCCGCCGAGATCAGCACCGGTTTCCAGGTTCGTACACGATGAGCTTCAGCTCTTTGACGCGCATCTTCAGGAGGTACAGGGTCTGGCTCCCGCATCGCGCCTTTACCGTCTGCGCTACGTGCGTGAATTCCTCGTCGCCCGGTTTGGTTGGGAGCCAATTGCGCTTGAGCGCATTAAGCCCGATGACATCTGCCGATTCGTGACTGATCGCGCCGGAGGCTGTCAACCTCGGACTGCCGGAATCATTGGCGACTGTCTGCGAAGTTATTTGCGTTTCCGTCGAATACACGGGGAGCGTCCTGACGCATTGGTTCTCGCAACGAACATCAGGCACCGGTCCCAATCGCCGCGCGCGACGAATCGCAATCGTTGCGGTCGCACGACGTCTGGTGATTGCGCTATGGCGATACCTGAAGGACGGAGTGATTCCAGAAGGAGCACGGTTGAAAGCGGCATAAGATACCGAAGTTCAGTACCGCGAATGATGAGTAGGTGATGCGGAAGGAAGCGAATACAGTCTGAAGTGAACATGCCCGTCAAAGTTCCAGGTTGCTGAATGCAACCGATTCGTTAGATGGGGCATGTTCCCGAAGTTCAATACGGCGTAACGCGCATGCAGGATGAGGCTGGAGTCACACCAGCGGATAGAAGGTGGTGAGACGTCAAGTCTCACGAGCGCTAGAACCGGCTTCAGACCATCGCGGCTAACTGGCAATACAAACCGTTCATTCTGTGATGCAGCGGAAGGACTTACACGTCGGTCGAGAGGTTAGCTCGATAAGGGCTTGACTTGGTGACTTTTCGCCATGTTCCTCCTGCGCCTTGCCAGTGATAACGAGGTGATGCTGCAGCCAGTGGAATTTATCCGTTCGAAGCCGAATCGTTGCGCTCGTGAGACCCGTGTCCCACCACCTTCTATCCGCCGGCGCGTGGCCGGCCTCATCCTGCATGCGCGTTACGCCGGAATCATTTACCGGGAACATGCCCCATCTCAAAATCGGTTGTGTCAGCAACCTGGCTATGGTGCGGGCATCTCCACTTCAGACCGTGCCTTCTACAACATACCACTGACGAAACTGAATCTCTCTCCTGCTAAGCCTGAGGGCTTAAATAGACTTCAGCTCCGCGCCTTCGGGAATGACGCCGTCTTTCAGATAACGCCATAGCGCAATCGCGAGGCGCCGCGCGACTGCGACGATCGCGATGCGCCGTGCGCGACGGTTTGGTCCCGTGCCCTGCGTGCGCTCGTTGAACCAGCGCGTGAGGGCGCTGT
>NZ_JAYMRY010000057.1:0-34509 GCF_038900695.1 Paraburkholderia sp. JHI2823
GACTAGCGTCCGCCGGGCCTTCTTTCATCGGCTATTCGTTAGAACTGCAGCCCGATCAGATTTCTTCGTAGAGCGGCAGCGTCAGGAACTCGACGAAGTTCTCCGCCGTCGACATCTGTTCGAAGATCTGCGCGGCGCGCTCGTACGGCTTCGTGTCGCCGCCCACCACGGCCTTGACCTTGTCGAGCTCCTGCGGGATCAGCTCGCGCACGAATTCGGCCGTGACCTTGCGGCCGTCTTCGAGCTTGCCCTTGGGCGAGCGGATCCACTGCCACACCTGCGAGCGCGAGATTTCGGCGGTCGCGGCGTCTTCCATGAGGTTGTGGATCGGCACGCAGCCATTGCCCGCGAGCCACGACCCGAGGTAGTGGATGCCCACGTTGATGTTGTTGCGCAGGCCCGTCTCGGTGATCGGCGCTTCCGGACGGAAATCGAGCAGGTCCTTGCTTGCGACGTTCACGTCGGGGCGCTGCTTGCCGATCTGGTTCGGCTTGTCGCCGAGCACCTTCACGAACTCTTCCATTGCGATCGGCACGAGACCCGGGTGGGCAACCCAGCCGCCGTCGTAGCCGTCGGTCGCGTCGCGCGCCTTGTCCGAGCGCACGCCGGCCATGGCCTTGTCATTGGCGGCCGCATCGTTCTTGATCGGGATGAGCGCGCTCATGCCGCCGATCGCCGGCGCGTTGCGCTTGTGGCAGGTCTTCAGCAGTTCGAGCGCGTAGGCGCGCATGAACGGCACCGTCATCGTGATCTGCGCACGGTCGGCCAGGCAGAAGTCCTTGTCGTTCTTGAACTTCTTGATCGCCGAGAAGATGTAGTCCCAGCGGCCCGCGTTCAGGCCCGAGCTGTGCTCGCGCAGCTCGTAGAGGATTTCGTCCATCTCGAACGCGGCGAGGATCGTCTCGACCAGCACCGTCGCGCGGATCGTGCCGCGCGGGATGCCCACGCCTTCCTGTGCCGCGACGAAGATGTCGTTCCAGAGGCGTGCTTCGAGGTGGCTTTCCATCTTCGGCAGATAGAAGTACGGGCCGCTGCCGCGTGCGATCAGTTCCTTCGCGTTGTGGAAGAGATAGAGCGCGAAGTCGAAGATGCCGCCCGAGACGCGCTGGCCGTCCACGGTCACGTGTTTTTCGTCGAGGTGCCAGCCGCGCGGACGCACGATCAGCGTGGCGGTCTTGTCGTTGAGCTGGTAGCGCTTGCCGTTCTGCTCGAGCGAAATCGTGCGGCGCACGGCGTCCTTGAGGTTGAGCTGGCCGACGATCTGGTTTTCCCAGTTCGGCGCGTTCGAGTCCTCGAAGTCGGTCATGTACGAGTCCGCGCCCGAGTTCAGCGCGTTGATGATCATCTTGCGCTCGACCGGCCCCGTGATTTCCACGCGGCGGCATTCGAGGTCCTTCGGCAGCGCGGCGATCTTCCAGTCGCCTTCGCGGATCGCTTTCGTTTCGGCGAGAAAGTCGGGGCGCTCGCCGGCGTCGAGGCGCTTGGTGCGCTCGGCGCGCGCCTTGAGCAGTTGCTGGCGGCGCGGCTCGAACGCGCGGTGCAGCTTCGCGACGAGTTCGAGCGCTTCGGGCGTGAGGATCGTTTCGAAGCCGGGCTGGATCTCACCCGTGATTTGCATGCCTTGCGGCAGTTGCAACGTGTTGGCCATTTTGCTTGCTCCTTGGTCGGTCAGATGGTGAATGCGTGGTTGTTATGGCTGCGCCGTGCTGGCCTGCCGTCACGCGCCCGGGCTGGGGCGAGGGCGGCTGTGCCTTTCGTGCGCAGCGGTTTCGATAAAGGCGGCGAGTTCGGCCATGCCGCCGCCGGTGCCGTGCGGCGCGATGCCGAGCTCTTCGGCGGGCAGCCGCTGGCGGTTGATCCAGAACGTGGTGTAGCCGAACCAGCCGGCGCCCGCGGCGTCCCAGCCGTTGGAGGACACGAACACGATGTCGCGCGGCGCGCTGTCGAAGGCGGCTGTGCCGAGGGCGTAGGCGGTGGCGGCCGGCTTGTAGGCGCGCACGGCATCAACGGAGAGCACGTGATCGAAGAGGCCGCTCATGCCGGCGCTTTTCACCGCGATGTCGAGCATCTGCGGATTGCCGTTGGAGAGGATAGCGAGGCCCGTGCGCGTGCCGTTTTCGCGCGGCTCACGCAGGCGGCGCAGCATGGGCAGCACATCGGGGAAGGCGGAGAGGCAGGCATACTCGTCCATCAGTCGCTTTTCGCCCGCGCCCGTGAGCGACAGGTTCAGGCGGCGCGCGGCGTAGCGCAGCGCATCGAGCGTGATGTCCCAGAAGGGACTGTACCGCGCACCCGCGGGGTCGGAAAGCGTGCGCAGCTGCGTGTACTCGATCTGCTTGAGCCGCCAGAGCTGCGAGAGCGCCTCGCCCTGGCCGGGAAACATCTGCTCGGCGGCAGCGACGACCGAATGCACGTCGAACAGCGTGCCGTACGCGTCGAAAATCACCGCCTTGGGAAATCGTGTCGTTCTGGCCGACATAGCCTTGCACTCCGTCATCAGAGGTCGAGGTCGATTGTATTCATGAGTCCTGGTGCTGAAAAAGGTTGGATTGATCACTTGATCTTTTACTTTTACCCACCTAATCTGTCGGCCAGCCTCGTTGTTTCCATTATTTCTGTAACGCATCGCCCGAATTGCCCGCCGATGGACCGCTTCAAGCAGATCGAGACCTTCATCAACGTGGCCGCCAAGGGCAGCCTCTCCGCCGCGGCTCAGGCCGAGGGCGTCGCGCCCGCCATCATTGGCCGGCGTATCGACGCGCTGGAGGAACGGCTCGGCGTGAAGCTGCTCGTGCGCACGACGCGGCGCATCACCCTCACGTTCGAAGGCTCCGCGTTCCTCGAGGATTGCCAGCGCATCGTCCATGACATGCAGAATGCCGAGGCGAGCGTCTCGGCGGGCGGCGTGAAGGCGAGCGGGCACTTGCGCGTGACGGCGCCGGCGGGTTTCGGCAGGCGCCATGTTGCGCCGCTCGTGCCCGATTTCACCGTCGCGCACCCGGACGTGAGCATCGCGCTCGATCTCTCGGACCGGCTCGTCGATCTCGTGAACGAGGGTTTCGATTGCGCGGTGCGCCTCGGCGAATTGCCTGATTCGTCGCTCGTGTCGCTCAAGCTGGGCGAGAACCGGCGCGTGTGCGTGGCGGCGCCTGCTTACCTGTCGCGGCGCGGCAAGCCCGAAACGCCAGCCGATCTGGCGCGCCATAACTGCCTCGCCTTCGGCGCGAGCTCGAACCAGCAGCGCGGCTGGGCATTCCAGCAGGACGGGAAGGCAGTGTCGATCCGCGTGGCGGGCACGATGGAATGCTCGGATGGCGCGGTGCTGCATGAATGGTGTCTGGCGGGCCACGGCCTCGCGTGGCGCTCTTGGTGGGAGGTCGGCGAGGACATTGCGGCAGGCCGGCTCGTGAGCGTGCTCGACGCGTTCGCCGCGCCGCCCATCGGCATTCATGCCGTCTTTCCGCAGCGCCGCCACTTGCCGCTGCGCGTGCGCCTCTTTCTCGACTATCTCAAACATACCTACGGTCAGCCCGGTTACTGGGGATAGCTCGCCGCGGTGCGTGTTTCCGATATGCGGGATGACCCCCACGCGCGGTTTGCGCTCATTTTTCGCGCACTACAATCGACGTGACAGGGCGAGTGCGCGCCGGCGCGAGCCGTCTTGAAGTTGCCCTGGGAATTCCCCCGCGCAATGTGCCGTAGTGCGCCGGACCACGGAGGGCGCCATGTTCAAGCACATCCTCGTTCCGACCGACGGGTCGGAGCTGTCGAAGAAAGCGATCGACGGCGCGATCGACCTTGCCCGCACAGTCGGCGCGCGCGTTACCGCGTACGCGTGCCTGCCGCAATATCCATACTCGCCTTATGCCGATGTGGTGATCGAGCCGCCCAGCGACTTCCAGGCGCGCAGCGAGCGAGAGGCGCGCGCGCATCTGCAGGAAATCGAGGCCGCGGCGCGCAGCGCTGGCGTGAGCTGCGTGAGCCGCACGAGCGTGCATCCATCGCCGTATCTCGGCATTATCGAAGCCGCCGAATCGGGGGGCTGCGATGTGATTTTCATGGCCTCGCACGGGCGGCGCGGGCTCGGCAGCCTGCTGATCGGCAGCGAGACACAACGCGTGCTCACCCATACGAAGATTCCGGTGATCGTATATCGCTAGTTGGGCGAGGCCGTTTGCGGGCTCTCGGGACACCGTATCGATCTGCGCAGACCGGTTTCCCCCGATCGGAGATTAAGAACGAGGCCACGCCCGCCCGCTGCGTGGGCTGGGCGAGCCGCAGGCCGGATACTGTCCAGCGCGCGCGGCCTGTCTTGCGCCTGCTTCTCCCTCAGTTCCGGCTTGGTCGCCTGGCTATAACGGCTCGCGCCATACACACGGGGCGCGGGTCGGACGGCCGGCGCGCCCCGCCAAGGTAACGCGTGCCGGCCGTCTTCCCGCGCGGCGCCTGGCAAACGCCTGCCGCCGCTTGCTGCCGCTTGTTGCCGCTTGCTGCCGGTGGTCTTACGCCACCTTCTTGTCGAAGAACTGCTCGTCTTCCGTCGAACCGTGCAGCGCCGTGGTCGACGCCTCGCGCTCGACGGTCTGCGTCACGGCGTCGAAATAGCCCGTACCGACTTCGCGCTGATGCTTGACCGCGGTGAAGCCCTTTTCGGCGGCGGCGAACTCGGCCTGCTGAAGTTCGACGAACGCGCTCATGTTCTGGCGCGCATAGCCGTGCGCGAGGTTGAACATCGAGTAGTTGAGCGAGTGGAAGCCCGCGAGCGTGATGAACTGGAACTTGTAGCCCATCGCGCCCAGTTCGCGCTGGAATTTGGCGATGGTCGCGTCGTCGAGATTCTTCTTCCAGTTGAACGACGGCGAGCAGTTGTATGAGAGCAGCTTGCCCGGGAACTGCTTGTGGATCGCTTCCGCGAATTTCTTCGCGAACTCGAGATCGGGCTTGCCCGTTTCGCACCAGATCATGTCGGCGTACGGCGCGTAGGCGAGTCCACGCGAGATCGATTGCTCGAGGCCGTTGCGGGTGCGGAAGAAGCCTTCCACGGTGCGCTCGCCGGTGAGGAACGGCTTGTCGTTGTCGTCGATGTCCGAGGTGACGAGGTCGGCGGCTTCCGCGTCGGTGCGGGCGAGCAGCACGGTGGGCACGCCGCAGACGTCGGCGGCAAGACGCGCGGCCGTGAGCTTGGCGATGTTCTCGCGCGTCGGCACGAGCACCTTGCCGCCCATGTGGCCGCACTTCTTCACCGAGGCGAGCTGGTCTTCGAAGTGCACGCCCGCGGCGCCCGCTTCGATCATCGCCTTCATCAGTTCGAACGCGTTCAGCACGCCGCCGAAGCCGGCCTCAGCGTCGGCCACGATCGGCTGGAAAAAGTCCACGTAGCCTTCGTCGCCCGGGTTCTTGCCTTCGGACCACTGGATCTGGTCGGCGCGCGTGAGCGTGTTGTTGATGCGCTTGACGACCTGCGGCACCGAGTTGGCCGGGTAGAGCGACTGGTCAGGGTACATTTCGCCGGCCAGGTTGGCGTCGCCCGCGACCTGCCAGCCCGAAAGATAGATGGCCTTCAGGCCAGCCTTGACCTGCTGCATCGCCTGGTTGCCCGTGAGCGCGCCCAGTGCGTTGATGAACGGCTCGGTGTTCACGCCTTGCCAGAGCTTTTCGGCGCCGCGCTTCGCGAGCGTGTGCTCGGGCTGGATCGAGCCGCGCAGGCGCACCACGTCTTCAGCGGTGTAGTTGCGCTTGATGCCCTTCCAGCGGGGATCGGTTTCCCACTGCTGTTGGAGTTGCTGGGCTTGCTGTTGACGAGTCGACATGATGTGCTCCTTCGCTTACCTGAAAAGTGGATCGCTGAACGGAACTGCTGAACCGCTGAATCTCGCGAAACGAAAGCGCCCGCATCCTGGGTTTGGGGCGTTTCGTTTCTCGAACTCTTATATAAGAGTCTAGGCAAATCGATCGGCCGGCAACAGAGCGGAGGGAGGCTTTTTCTATGTTTTTTATTTATGTAAAATCAATTACTTAGCTAACATATTTTTCAATATGAAACGGGATCCCCCATCTTGCAATACGTCCCTTGTGCCGCGCAGCACGATTTTTTACGAGGCAAGAAAATTTTTCGTATTGTGAAATGTCGCTTGGGGGCAAAAAAAGACCGGTGACTAGCACCGGTCCCTGGATTTCGCCACGGCGGTGGGGCAGCTCGAAGGCCGCGCCACACACCGCTTTTGCTTCTTTAGCTGTCGCGACGCACGCGCGGGCCGTCGTTGCGGCGCGCGCCGTAGCCGCCTTCGCGCGCGCGGCCATAGCCTTCGCGCTGCTGGCCGTAGCCGCCGCGATTGCCTTCACCGCGCGAGCCGCCGCCGAAGCCGCCTTCGCGGGAACCGCCGCCGAAGCCGCCTTCGCGGGCGCCAAAGCCGCCGCGCGAGCCTTCCGGCTTGTTGCCCCAGCTGTTGCCGTTGCGGTCGCCGCCGCCGTTGCCGCTGCCGCTGCGGGCGCCATAGCCACCCGGCTTGCCATTGCCGTTACCGAAGCGACGGCCGCCGCCATTGCCGCCACCCGGACGGCCGCGGCCGCCGAAGCCGCGGTTGGCCGGCGGCGCCTTGCGCGGCTCGAAGCCTTCCACGACGTTCACGGGCAGGGGCGAGCGCACGAAGCGCTCGATGCGCTTGAGCGCGCCTTGCTCGGCGTGGTGCACGAGGCTCACCGCCACACCCGAGCGGCCCGCACGGCCGGTACGGCCGATACGGTGCACGTAGTCTTCGGCGAACTTCGGCAGGTCGTAGTTGAACACGTGCGTGATGCCCGGAATGTCGATGCCGCGCGCCGCGACGTCGGTCGCGACCAGCACGCGCACGCGACGCTCGCGCAGCGCACGGATCGTGCGGTTGCGCGCGCCCTGCGGCAGGTCGCCGTGCAGCGCGGCGCTTTCGAAGCCCGCGTCGGCGAGCTTGCCGGCCAGCTGGTCGGCGTCCATCTTCGTTGCCGTGAACACGATGGCCTGATCGAGGCTCTCGGCGCGCAGCAGATGGTCGAGCAGGCGATCCTTGTGATCGCGGTCGTCCACGTAGTGCACGGTCTGCGCGATGTTCGAGTTCGCTTCGACCTTGCGCACGATCTCGATACGCTCCGGATCCTTCAGCAGGCGGCCCGTGATCGACGCGATCTTGCCGTCGAGCGTGGCCGAGAACAGCATCGTCTGACGCGACTCGGGGGTGGCCGCGACGATCGTGTCGATGTCGTCGATGAAGCCCATGTCGAGCATGCGGTCGGCTTCGTCGAGCACGAGCATCTTGAGTTCCGACAGGTCGATGCGACCGCGCTCGAGGTGATCGAGCAGACGGCCCGGCGTCGCCACGAGGATCTCGGGGTTCTTCGCGAGCAGCATGAGCTGCTGGCCATAGGCAACGCCGCCGAGAATGCTCACCGTGCGCAGACGGCGCAGATGCTTGCCGTACGCCGACGCAGCCGTGGTCACCTGCATGGCGAGCTCGCGGGTGGGCGTGAGGACGAGGAGGCCGGGGCGTGCCACGGGCTGCGGACGGCGCTCGCGGCGATCGCGTTGCGGGCCGTTGGCGCCTTGCGGGCGCGGCTCGCGCGGCTGGGCGGCCTGGGCCTTCTGGATCTGCGCAAAGCGCTCGATGGCGGGCAGCATGAATGCCGCGGTCTTGCCCGAACCGGTCGGGCTCGAGACCAGCAGGTCGCGGCCGGCGATGGCGGCAGGAATGGCGCGTTCCTGCACGGGCGTCGGTGCCTTGTAGCCCGCCGCGATCAGCGCGGAGACGATCTCCGGCGACAGACCGAGTGCCGCGAACGCCGCGCCGTCGGGCGTATCGGCGGCCTGCACGGGTGCTTCACTGGAAGCGGCGGCGTCGAGACTGAGGGCTGCGTTGGCGATCGCGTCGAGGGGGCTTTGGGTATTGCTCGAAGTCATGAAAATCCTTGGTACACAGGAAATAGAACGTCGGCGCCAATCGGCATACCCAAGTCGTCGGATTTTGCGAACAAATCGAAAAACGGGGGCAATCCGCCCACATTGGCGGATTTTTCGTTAGAAGCTGTGTTGGGTGCGACTTGAGCCGGGATTGGCCAGTCGCCAGCCTGATTCTTGACGGCCCGAAAACAGGGCCACGGCAGGGGGGGACAGGTTCTAAACTGGATTGGAGCTTAACGCTACGAGGCGTCGTGCTGATCGAACAAGCGACCGGAGCGCAACGCAGCACGCAGTATATCTCGTTTTGTTGCGGCGCGCCAGAGCGACGCACCGCGCAAGGACGAAGGGCACCTGGACTGCTGCATGACGCATCGCCTGAATCGATCGCTGCCTCACTTGGGGCGGCTTTCGAAAAGGCGATGCCCGGCTCAGCTCGCGGCGCCGCTCTTGAGCGATTCGACGAGTTCGATGTACTGCTGCTTCGCCGTCTCCTTTGCCGTGCCTTGCAGCGCGGCCCACGCTTCGTACTTGTACTTGCCGACGATATCGGTGAAGCCCGGCTTGTCGCCGTGCACATCGCCTTCGGTCGCCTGCTTGAAGAGTGCATAGAGGCGCAGCAGTGTCAGATTGCCGGGGCGTTCCGGAAGTTGCTGCACGTCTTGCTGCGCTTGCTCGAACTGCGCGTTCACGTCGTTCATCGTTGTTTGCTCCGCATGTGGATTGCTATCGGCGCGCCGATGGTAGCAGTGCAAACCGCCAAAAGGCTCGAGCGATCCCTCCACACCATCCACACCATAAGCGGCAGCGCGCGCACGCAGGCCACCTGGGGCATGAGCCGTGGGCCGGCACGGCGGGCGGGGCATTACAATAGCGCTCATGACCGATACCGTGCTGCTTGCCCTCGATACTTCGACCGAATATTGCTCGGTCGCGCTGCTTCACGTCGCCGCAGGCGGCGCAAAATCTTCATCGTCAGTCACAGGCGCTTGCTCGACCGGGCTCGAGTCCGGCTGCGAAGTGAGTGTCTGGGTCCGTCACGAGGCCACCGGGGCAGTTTCCAGCACGCGGCTCTTGCCCGCCATCGGCGAAGTGTTCGCCGAAGCCGGGCTCACGCTCTCAGACTGCGACGCGATTGCGTTCGGCGCGGGTCCCGGCTCGTTCACCGGGCTTCGCACCGCCACGGGCGTGGCCCAAGGCCTCGCCTTCGGCCTCGATATTCCAGTGGTACCGGTGGGGACGCTGCTCGTCTGCGCAGAGAGCGCACGGCTGCGCAACCCCGCGGCCACGCGCGTGCTGGCCGCGCTCGACGCACGCATGGACGAAGCCTACTGGGCCGACTACGCATGGGACGCCGCGGCCAGCGACTGGCGCACAGTGCAGGCGGCATCGCTCGACTCGCCCGAGCGCATCGTCGCGCCCGACGAACCGTTCACGCTCGCGGGCAATGCCGCTACCGCGTTCGGGGCGCGCCTCACGGCGGCCGCCGCCGCGCGCACGATCGACGGCGAGGCGCTGCCGCATGCGATCCCGCTCGCGCACGTGGCGCTCCGCGCTTATCGCGCCGGCCGCACGAAACCCGCCGATCAGGCCGCGCCCGAATACGTGCGCGACAAGGTTGCCCAAACCACGGCCGAGCGCCTCGCCGCGAAGGCCGCCGCCCATGGTGGTGCGAGCAGCGCTGGCGGAGGACGCGAAAGTGGCGAGGGGGGGCGATGAGCGGCGTGCTGATGACCGATCGCTACCTGTCGCCGATGACCGAGAGCGACCTGGACGAGGTCGCGGTCATCGAGCGCCTCGCGTACGAGTTTCCCTGGTCGCGCGGCAATTTCGAGGATTCGCTGCGCAATGGCTATTACGGCCTGTGTATGCGCCACGTCACCGGCACGCTGATCGGCTATTGCGTGCTGATGCCCGTGGTCGATGAAATGCATCTGCTGAATCTGTGCGTCGCGCCGCAGGCGCAGGGCGCGGGCGCGGGGCTGGGCATGCTGCGTGAGGCGGTGCGCATCGCGCGCGCGCAGGGTCTCGAAGGCTTGCTGCTCGAAGTGCGGCCTTCGAATCACCGGGCGATCCGGCTGTACGAGCAGTTCGGCTTCGTCACGATCGGCCGCCGCAAGAATTACTATCCGGCTCGACATCACAGCCGTGAGGACGCACTCGTGATGCGTTTTTCTTTTGCAGGAGAGGGCACGGATGCCGCTCGATGAGATCGCACTGGAAGAGCTTGGTCTCGCGCCGCGCTGGGTGCGCAGAAGGGATCTGCATGTAGCACCGCAGCAGGCAGTGCAGGCCGAGGACGCCATTGCTTCGGGGCCCGCGCGCACGGCCGCCCAGTCGACGCACGCGCTGGCCGAAGCTCCAGTAGCGCCGGCAGGGCGTCCGGCTGTCACGTCGTTGCCCGCAGAGACGCCGGCCGAGACGCGCGTCGTCCGGACAGAAGCGCCGCAGTCCGAAGAAGCGAACCAGGCTACCCAGCGGGGAGCTTCTTCAGCGCGGCCCGCATCGCTTTTGTCCGACGAGCCGCCGCCTTTCACCGACGACGATTTCGGCTGGTTCGACTCGGTGGCCGCGCCCGCCGCGCCGGACGACGCCGCGTCCTCGCGAGCCGGCGACGCCGTGCGCAGCGAGATCGCGACGCTCGACTGGGATGCGCTCGCCGAACGCGTGGCGTCGTGCACCCAATGCCGCCTATGCGAGAAGCGCACCAACACAGTGTTCGGCGTGGGCGATCGCGAGGCCGACTGGATGCTGATCGGCGAGGCGCCCGGCGAGAACGAGGACCGTCTTGGCGAGCCGTTCGTCGGGCAGGCGGGCAAGCTGCTCGACAACATGCTGCGCGCGCTCTCGCTCGCGCGCGGCGAGAACGTCTATATCGCGAACGTCATCAAATGCCGGCCGCCGGGCAACCGCAACCCGGAGCCCGACGAAGTGCTGCGCTGCGAGCCGTATCTGCAGCGCCAGGTGGCGCTCGTGAAGCCGAAAATCATCGTCGCGCTCGGCCGCTTCGCGGCGCAGAGCCTGCTCAAGACCGATGGCAGCATTGCGTCGCTGCGAGGTCGCGTTCACGAATACGAGGGCGTGCCCGTCATCGTCACCTGGCACCCCGCGTATCTGCTGCGCAGCCTGCAGGACAAGGCGAAGGCCTGGGCCGATCTCTGTCTCGCGCGCGACACCTGGCGCGCGTCAGGCGACAGGCGATGAACGCGGCGCGGCCCGACGACGCTTCTGGCGCAAGTGACGCCGGGAGCGATAGCGGGCCGCCACACAAAGCCGCGGGAGAAGACGGGTCGGCCACGCTCCCGGTGCTTCGTATGCACGACGTCATCGAGGGTCTCGCGGATCCGTCTGTGCGCGATCTTGCGTGGCTGCTCTTCAGCGCCGATCTGTTGCGCGCGCAACCACCACTCGCCCCGCTGGCGCTGTGCTTCGCCGATGCGGACGAAGTGCGCGCCACGCTCGACTGGCTCGCGCAACTCGATCGCGACCCCGCGCGTTTGCACGCCACCCTCGCGGCCGCGCCGACAACCCGCCTCGGCCGTTATGCGGAAAACTTGCTCGGATGGTTCCTCGCGCACGGACCGGCAGCGCGGCTCGTCGCGCAGAATGTGCCGCTGCGGCGTGCGGGCGTGACGCTCGGTGAGTGCGATTTCCTCGTGCGGACGCGCGCTGGGGAGCGCCTGCATTGGGAACTGGCGGTGAAGTGCTACCTGTATGCAGGCCCGGGCAATAGCGAACGTGCGTCGCTCGCCGAATTCGTCGGGCCGAATCTGCGCGACCGTTTCGATCTCAAGCTATCGCATCTGCGCGACCATCAACTCCGGCTGACCACACATGAAGCGTTTGCGTCGCTTGGTTATGGCGGTCCGTGGCGTGCGCAGATGTTCGTGAAGGGTTGGCTCTTCTACCCGGCTGGAGCGATGGCGAGCGTGGAGGACGCCCCCGAGCTTGCCGCGGATCATGGGCGCGGCTGGTGGGTGACGCGTTCGGCGTGGCCGGCGTTCGCCCAGCGCGAGGCGGCCGCTGGCTGGAGCGTTTTGCCGCGGCTCGCATGGCTGGCGCCACGCACGCTGACCGCTGAGCCACGCGGCCGGGAAGACAGCGTGGTCGCCGCGAGCACGGCCGTTGTGCCTTCCGCCGATCCCGCTACGTTGATCGCAGCGCTCGTCCGGCCACACGACCCCGTGCTGGTCGCAGCCTTCGAGGCCGACGGCGCGGGGGGTTACCGCGAACAGTCGCGCGGCTTCATCGTCCCTGACGACTGGCCCGCACGCGCCGCCGCATTTTCACGCCAATGACTTGCGCGTCAAACGACGCGCGAACGCTTGCTCACCACCAGCGCCAGAAGTGATGCACCGGCCCGACGCCACGACCCACGTCGAGCCGGTTGCTCGCTTCCAGCGCCGCCGTCAGATATTGCTTGGCATCGCCAACGGCCGGCGCGAGCGCGCCGCGCTGCGGCCACAAGGCGGCAATAGCGGAAGAGAGCGTGCAGCCCGTGCCGTGCGTGTTCGTGACCGGCACGCGCGGTCCGCCGAGACGCAGCGTGCCGCCGGTTTCGATGAGCCAGTCGGGGCTGTCCTCGCCGCCGAGATGGCCGCCCTTCATCAGCACGGCCTGCGCACCGAGCGCGCGCAGCGCTTCCCCTTGCTGGACCATCGCGGCTTCGTCGGCCGCGGGCGCCACGCCGAGCAGCGCGGCGGCCTCGGGCAGATTCGGCGTGACGATGCCCGCGAGCGGCAACAAGTCCTCGCGCAGCGCGGCGACGGCTTCGGGCGCGAGCAGCGCGTGGTTGCTCTTCGAGATCATCACGGTGTCGAGCACGATGCGCTGCGGCTGGTGGCGACGCAGCGCACTGGCGACGGCGCGCACGATCGACGCGTTGGCGAGCATGCCGATCTTCACGGCGTCGATGCGGATATCGTCGAACACGGCGTCGAGCTGCGCGGTGACGAAGCCCGCGTCGGGCGCGTGGATCGCGGTGACGCCGCGCGTATTTTGCGCGGTCAACGCCGTGATGACGCTCGCGCCGTAGGTGCCGAGCGCCGAGAACGCCTTGAGGTCGGCCTGGATGCCCGCACCGCCGCCCGAGTCGGAGCCGGCGATCGTGAGAACGTTGAATATCGGTGAAGTCATGGCGGCGTCAGGTGCGCGTCGCGCGCGGCATCTAGCCGCGCGTGCACTGGAAAGAGTCGGTTCGGAGGCGCATGCCGGGTGATGCCCGGCCGCGCACGCCCATCAATGCCTGTGATTTTCGCCGATCAGCGCGACCGAGTCGAACGAGCGTTGATTCGCCTGATGGCGGCGCATCACGAGCCACATCATCAGGCAGACGAACGTGCCGAACAGCACGATCACGATGGTCACCGGCACGTCGAGCCAGACGAGCACGGCATAGAGGCACAGCATGACGAGCACGGAGAGATTCTCGTTGAAGTTCTGCACGGCGATGGAATGGCCGGCGGAGAGCAGCACGTGGCCGCGGTGCTGGAGCAGCGCGTTCATCGGCACGACGAAGAAGCCCGACAGTCCGCCCACGACCATGAGGAAGATGTAGGCGAAGACGAGATAGCCGGGGATGCGCATATGGCCGACATGCAGGCCCCAGTGCGGCGGAAAGAGGTTGCGCGTATAGAACGCCATCAGCATGACGGCGACGCCCATGATGATGCCGACCGGCAGCACCGAAAGCGACTTCTTGAGCGGGATGCGTGCCGCCGCGATCATGGCGCCGGCGGCGACGCCCACGGCCACGACGGCCTGGAGCACGGCGCCTTCGGAAAGCGACATGCCGAGCGAGACTTCGGCCCACTTGAGCACGATGAACTGCAGCGTTGCGCCCGCGCCCCAGAACAGCGTCGTGACCGCGAGCGAGATCTGGCCGAGCTTGTCGCGCCAGAGCGTGTTGAAGCAGTCGGCGAAGTCGCTGATGAGCCGGATAGGACCGTGCTGCTGGCGCGGATAGCGCGCGCCGGTGTCGGGAATGCGCAGGTTGAAGAGGGCGGCGACCACATAGATCACCATGATGACGAGCATCGCGGCCTCGGCGGGCGTGTTGATCGCGGCCGGCGTATGGCGGATCACGTGCGAGGCGATGTGGGGGCTGATCAGCGCGCCGCCGAGCACGGTGCCGAGGATGATCGAGCCGACCGTCGTGCCCTCGATCCAGCCATTGGCGGCGACGAGGCGCTCAGGCGGCAGCAGCTCGGTCAGAATGCCGTACTTGGCGGGCGAATAGGCTGCCGCGCCGAAACCGACCACGCCATAGGCGAACAGGGGGTGGACGCCCGCAAGCATGATGGCGCAGCCCACGACCTTGATCGAGTTCGTGATGAACATCACGCGGCCCTTGGGGCGGGAATCTGCAAAGGCGCCGACAAAGGCGGCAAGAACGACGTAGGAGAGGACGAAGAACAGCTTGAGCAGCGGCGTCATCCAGTTCGGGGCGTGTAGATCTTTGAGCAGTGCTATTGCAGCGATGAGGAGCGCATTGTCGGCCAACGACGAAAAAAACTGCGCGGCCATGATGGTGTAAAAGCCTTTTTTCATCTGATGCGATGCTTTCCTCGCTGCGGTCCGTCCGCCCCGGACGGGTGGGAGGCATCCGGGCTTATTACGTTCGAAATGGGTTGTGCGCAGGGCTTTATATCACGAAAATAGATGCATTCGGACTAGCACAATCCTTGAGCGCCCGTCAGGCGGGCTTGGCGGGCGTTGAAAACGTCCTGTAAGCTCCTGATTCGAAAGCGTCTTTGCGAAAAAATCTCCCATGCCGCGCCCCCTCTCAGCAACGATCCATACCGCCGCTCTCGCCAACAACCTCGCCGTCGTCCGCAAGTACGCGCCACATTCGAAAATCTGGGCCGTCGTGAAGGCCAACGCCTACGGGCATGGGCTTGCGCGCGCGTTTCCCGGTCTGCGGGCGACGGACGGTTTCGGTCTGCTCGACCTCGAAGAAGCCGTGAAGCTGCGCGAACTCGGCTGGGCGGGTCCGATCCTGCTGCTCGAAGGCTTTTTCCGGCCGACCGACATCGACGTGATCGACCGCTATACCCTCACGACCGTCGTGCACTGCGACGAGCAGATGCGCATGCTCGAAATGGCGCGCCTCTCGAAGCCGGTCAACATCCAGCTCAAGATGAATAGCGGCATGAACCGGCTCGGCTACACCCCCGAGAAGTATCGCGCCGCCTGGGAGCGGGCGCGCGCCTGCCCCGGCATCGGCCAGATCACGCTGATGACGCATTTCGCCGATGCCGACACGCCGCGCGGCGTGGGCGAGCAGATGGAGGCGTTCGAGCGCGGCGCGCTAGGCATTGCGGGCACGCGCAGCCTCGCCAATTCGGCCGCCACGCTCTGGCATCCTTCGACGCACTTTGACTGGGTGCGCCCCGGCATCATTCTTTATGGCGCTTCGCCTTCGGGCGTCGCCTCGGCGCTCCATGGCACGGGCCTGCAGCCGGCCATGACGCTCGCGTCCGAACTCATCGCAACGCAGCACGTCGCCGAAGGGCAGACGGTCGGCTACGGCTCGATCTTCACGGCGCGCAAGCCCATGCGCATCGGTGTCGTCGCGTGCGGGTATGCCGACGGCTATCCGCGCATCGCGCCTGAAGGCACGCCCGTCATCGTCGACGGCGTGCTCACGCACGTGGTGGGCCGCGTTTCCATGGACATGCTGACGGTCGACCTGACGCCGGTGCCCGGCGCGGGCGTGGGCGCGCGCGTGGAGCTGTGGGGCGCGAACCTGCCCATCGACGACGTTGCGAAGGCCTGCGGCACGATCGGCTACGAGCTGATGTGCGCGGTCGCGCAGCGCGTGCCGGTGCGAGCCGAATAACGCCATGGCGAAGAGCATGGCGAAGGTCAAGACGCTGTACACCTGCACCGAATGCGGCGGGCAGGCGCCGAAGTGGCAAGGGCAGTGCCCCGCTTGCGGTGCGTGGAACACCCTTGTGGAAGGCGTGGCGGAACAGACGGGCGGCCACCGTTATCAGTCCCTCGCGAAGAGCGCACCGGTGCGGCGCCTCGCGGATATCGAGGCGTCCGACGTGCCGCGCTTCACGACCGGCGTGGGCGAGTTCGACCGCGTGCTGGGTGGCGGTCTGGTGGCGGGCGGCGTAGTGTTGATCGGCGGCGATCCGGGTATCGGCAAGTCGACCCTGCTGCTGCAGTCGCTTGCGCAGATCGCGGCGGAGCGCCGCGCGCTCTACGTGAGCGGCGAGGAGTCGGCCGCGCAGATTGCGTTGCGCGCGCAACGGCTGGCGCTGCTCGATCCCGGCTCCATGGCGAGCGAGCTGCAGCTGCTCGCCGAGATCCAGCTCGAAAAGATCCAGGCGACCATCGAGGCCGAAAAGCCCGATGTCGCGGTGATCGACTCTATCCAGACGATCTATTCCGAAGCGCTGACATCCGCGCCCGGCTCAGTCGCCCAGGTGCGCGAATGTGCCGCGCAACTCACGCGCATCGCGAAGCAATCGGGCACGGCGATCATCATGGTCGGCCACGTGACGAAAGAGGGCAATCTGGCGGGGCCGCGCGTGCTGGAGCACATCGTCGACACCGTCCTGTATTTCGAAGGCGATACGCATTCGTCGTTCCGGCTGGTACGCGCGTTCAAGAACCGCTTTGGCGCGGTCAACGAACTGGGCGTGTTCGCGATGACCGAAAAAGGTCTGCGCGGTGTCGCGAATCCCTCGGCGCTCTTTCTCTCACAGCACGAGCAGAGCGTGCCGGGTTCATGCGTGCTCGTCACCCAGGAAGGCTCGCGGCCGCTGCTCGTCGAGGTGCAGGCGCTCGTCGATACCGCACATGTGCCCAATCCGCGCCGCCTCGCGGTCGGCCTCGAGCAAAACCGGCTCGCCATGCTGCTGGCGGTGCTGCATCGTCATGCGGGCATCGCGTGTTTCGACCAGGACGTGTTCCTCAACGCCGTGGGCGGCGTGAAGATCACGGAACCGGCCGCCGACCTGGCCTTGCTGCTCGCCATTCACTCGTCGATGCGTAACAAGGCGTTGCCCAAGGGTCTAATCGTTTTTGGCGAAGTGGGGCTCGCGGGCGAGATTCGACCCTCGCCGCGGGGCCAGGAGCGTCTGAAGGAGGCTGCGAAGCTCGGTTTTTCATGCGCCCTGATTCCCCGGGCCAATGCGCCCCGGCAGCCGATCGACGGCTTGCAGGTTATTGCGGTGGAGCGCATCGAGGAGGCGATCGATCGCGTGCGCGAACTCGATTGAACGCGTCGCGCGGGTGGGAGGCTCGTACTGTCGCGTAATGATTAGTAACAACCCCTGGCTGCGCTGTAACCATTTTAGAGGTCGTTTTCCCTATCCTTGGCGCGATGTTCAATCCCGTGCCGGCGGAAAGGATAGCGACTTGAAACAGACTGATACGTCCTGCGGCGATCGATCGATCGTCGTGCGCGGCTGCCGGGTCTCCGAGCCGCTCATGCAGCCTTGGGGCAGCGGTTGCCGCATCGTCGAGTGGATCGACGGCGACGGGCGCATTTCACGCCGTGTCGTGGCGGAAGACGTGACGGCGGCGGAGGTGCGCAGCACCATCGCGCACCATGTAGAAGGCCGCAAGTACGTGATGTACGACGACGAACGCGCGCCGCGGCAAACCTTGCCGCGGCGCTAGACGAAAAATGGGCGCTGCGAGGCGCCCATTTTTCATTGTTCGTCCCACGAGCCTCAGCCCCACGGACCGTAGGTGAAGGGCTTCCCGCCTGGGGTGTCCGAGGTGTTGCCGCTTTGGCTAACGTGGCCGGCCTTCTGGCCAGCTTGCGCAGACGAAGCCGCTGGTTGCTGGCCCCCGGAGTGCAAAGGGGCCGCCTGCGCGTGTGGCGCCGCCTCCTGAGCCTGTTGCTTCGCGGCCATGTCATCCATGATGGCTTGCAGCACTTCGGCATTGAAGAGCGGATGACGCGAAGCCTCGCCCGGCGTGAGAACCGGCGAAACGCAGCAATCGATCGCTTCCAGACGGTCGATCCATGTCTGCAGTCCCTCGGATTCGATGATTGCCGCCAGCTCGCGCGTGAGCGCCGCGGCGTCCGAGCCGCCGATCGCCTGGCCTAGGCTCCAGTGCCGCTCGGCCCAGTCGTCGCGGCCGATGGCGTGGCAAAGCGTTTGCCAGAATTTCAGCTCCAATGCGCCGACGGCAAGCCATCGGCCATCCTGCGTGCGGTAGAGGTTGTAGCAGGGCACGCCGCCGTTTAGCAGGCCGCCACCGGGCTGCAGTGCCGCGGCGTCGTCGTTGGCGAGCGCGACCTGGGCGATCACGTTGTGCGCGTAGCTCGAGTGCGCCATCGAAACGTCGACGAACCGGCCGTCACCGCCGCGCGCGACATGCCAAAGCGCCGCGAGAATCTGCGTGACCGCGCTGAGCGCCCCGCCCAGCAGGTCGGCGATCTGGAAATTCGGCAGCACCGGCGCCCCGTCGCGGGTGGCGAGCTGGTCGAGCACGCCGGCATACGCGACATAGTTGATGTCGTGGCCTGGATGGCCGGCAAACGGTCCGGTCGAGCCGTAGCCCGTAATCGCACAATAGACGAGCTTGGGGTTCACCTTGCGTAATGCCTCATAGCCGACCCCGAGACGCTCCATCACACCGGGCCGAAAGCTCTCGACGAGTACGTCGGCGTCGCGCGCCAGCGCGAGCAGCACGGCGCGGCCGCTCTCGGTCTTGAGGTCGACTCGCGTCTCGCGCTTGCCGCGATTGACGAGGCGATAGAACGCGCCGGGGCGCGCAGCCACTTCGTCGACCGCGCTTTGCATCATCACGCGCGCCGCGTCGCCCGCTCCGGGCGGCTCGATTTTCAGCACGTCGGCGCCCATCTCCGCGAGGCGCAAGGTGGCCACGGGCCCGGGCAGCAGGCGGGTCAGATCCAGTACGCGAAGGCCCTGCAATGCGGCGGGTGACGACACTCGTGGCTCCTGGGCGAAAAAGTGGCGAAAAGCGGCTGGCGGCGCAACGGCTACACGATGCGCTACCCGATCTGCTCGAGTTCCTCGTGCGCGTCGAGCCATTGCGCTTCGAGCATATCGAGGCGCGACGCGACTTCTGCCTGGCGGCGAATTGCCTCGGTCAGGCGGCTCTTTTGCTCGGGCTCGTAGCTCGACGGATCGGCGACGAAAGCATCGAGCGCGCTCTTTTCGCCGTTGAGGGTATCCATTTCCTTTTCGATCTTGCTGATTTTCGCCTGCAACGGCTTTTTCAGGTGAGCGACTTTCTGGCGTTGCTCGGCTTCCTGACGGCGCTGCTCCTTGCGGTTGACGCCATCGCCCGCGTTTGAGCCATTGCCGCCGTTCCCGGCATTCGCCGTGCCGGCCGAGGCTTCCTTGAGCGCCGCGCGTTGCTCGGCCGCATGCTGGAGCAGCCAGTCGCGGTAGTCGTCGAGATCGCCGTCGAACGGCTGCAGGCGGTGCTTCGCCACCAGCATGAACTGATCGGTGGTGGCGCGCAGCAAATGCCGGTCGTGCGAGACGAGGATCAGCGTGCCTTCGAACTGCGCGAGCGCCATGGTCAGCGCGTGGCGCGTTTCGAGGTCGAGGTGGTTGGTCGGCTCGTCGAGCAGCAGCAGGTTGGGTTTCTGCCAGATGATGAGCGCGAGCGCGAGGCGCGCCTTCTCGCCCCCCGAAAACGGCGCAATGGGCGCTGTGGCCATCTCGCCCGGGAAGTTGAAGCCGCCGAGAAAGTCGCGCAGTTCCTGCTCGCGCGTGTCGGGCGCGAGGCGCGCGAGATGCCGCAGGGGCGAATCGTCGGGACGCAGGGTTTCGAGCTGATGCTGCGCGAAATAGCCGATCTGCAGGCCCTTGCCCGTGCGCAGGTCGCCTGAAAGCGGTGCGAGCGTGCCCGCGAGCGTCTTGATGAGGGTGGACTTGCCCTGGCCATTCGCGCCAAGCAGGCCGATGCGCTGGCCGTTCTGGATCGACAGGTTGACGCCCTCGACGATGGGCGTTTCCTTGCCGTCCTCGGCGCGATAGCCGCAGCGCACGTCTTCCATCACGAGCATGGGGTTGGGCGCGGAGTCGGGCGTGCGGAACTCGAATGTGAACGGCGAGCTGGCGTGCGCGGGCGCGATCAGCTCCATCTTTTCGAGCGCCTTCACGCGGCTTTGCGCCTGGCGCGCCTTGGTCGCCTTGGCCTTGAAGCGGTCGATGAAACTTTGCAGGTGCGCGACGGTTCGCTGCTGCTTCTCATAGGCGCTTTGCTGGAGCGCCAGTTGTTGCGCGCGCAGGATCTCGAACTGCGAGTAGTTGCCGCCGTAGCGTTTGACCTGCTGATTTTCGAGATGCAGCGTGACGTTGCAGACCGAGTCGAGGAATTCGCGATCGTGCGAGATCACGACGAGCGTGCCGGGATAGCGGTGCAGCCAGTCTTCCAGCCAGACGATCGCGTCCAGATCCAGGTGGTTCGTGGGTTCGTCGAGCAGCAGCAGGTCGGAGCGGCACATCAGCGCCTGCGCAAGGTTCAGGCGCATGCGCCAGCCGCCCGAGAAGCTTGCCACCGGCTGGCGCGTTTGCTCCAGCGTGAAGCCGAGGCCGAGCAGCAGTGCTTCGGCGCGCGCGGGCGCAGTGTAGCCGTCGGCGTCGGCGAACGCGCCGTGCGCTTCGGCCTCGGCGGCGCCATCGTGCGCGGCCGAGGCCGCGGCGATGCGCGCCTCGATTTCGCGCAGTGCGGCGTCGCCATCGAGCGTGTAGTCGAGCGCGGTGCGGTCGACGGCCGGCGTTTCCTGCGCCACGTGCGCGATGCGCCACGACGGCGGCAGCGAAAAGTCACCGGCGTCGGCATGCAGTTCGCCGCGCAGCACGGCGAAGAGGGTCGATTTGCCCGCGCCGTTCGCGCCGACGAGACCCGCCTTTTCGCCGGGGTTCAGCGTGAACGAGGTCTGTTCGAAAAGCGGCTTGGTGCCACGGGCAAGAGTGAATTGATTGAAGCGGATCACGACGGCGCCGGCAGGAAGAAAACGAAAGAAAGCGCTATTTTAGCCGGGTAGCGAGCCGCGCCGGCGTCGGCCGTTCGGCTAGCCGCGTGGTCGAGTGCGAATTCCACTCGTTCTCACGTAGACTGGCGCTTTTCCACGGGAGAGCCAGATGACTTCGATCTATTCGTTTTCGGCGCAACCGCTCGGCGGCGGGGAGCCGGTGAGCCTCGAACGCTATACGGGCAAGGTGCTCCTGATCGTCAACACGGCGAGCGAGTGCGGTTTCACACCCCAGTACGCCGGCCTGCAGAAGCTGTACGAGCAATATGCCGCGCGCGGGCTCGCGGTGCTCGGCTTCCCGTGCAACCAGTTCGGCAAGCAGGAGCCCGGCGACGCCGCGCAGATCGGCGGTTTCTGCGAGAAGAACTACGGTGTCACGTTCCCGATGTTCGAGAAGATCGACGTGAACGGAGCGAATGCGCACCCGCTCTATCGCTGGCTCACGAGCGAGGCGCCGGGTCTTCTCGGGCTCGAAGGCATCAAGTGGAATTTCACGAAATTCCTCGTCGACCGTACCGGCAACGTGGTCAAGCGCTATGCTCCGGTCACGAAACCCGAGGCCATCGCAGTCGACATCGAAAAGCAGCTCTGAGCGCGCGGGGTGCCTGGCGCCACGCTAGAGGATCGGCGCGAATAGCCGCGCGAGATGCATGGTGATCTTGCGCCAGGCGGGCGCGTCGCGGTACTCGCTGCGGTCGATTTCGAACGTCTCGTCGAAGTCGCGCAGCAGCATCGCCTCGACTTCAGCGGCGAAGCCGCGATGCACGGTCAGCACCATGATCTCGAAGTTCAGGCGGAACGACCGGTTGTCCAGATTCGCGCTGCCGATAGCGGCGGCCACGTCGTCGATCAGCACGACCTTCTGGTGCAGGAAGCCCGGCTTGTAGCGGAAAATGCGGATGCCCGCGCGCACCGCATCGTAGGCATACAGCATCGAAGCCTCGAACACCACGTAATGGTCGCGCCGGCTCGGGATCATGATGCGCACGTCCACGCCGCGCAGCACCGCGAGGCGCAGCGCCGCGAGCACGGCTTCGTCGGGCACGAGGTACGGCGTCGTGATCCATACGCGTTGCTTCGCTGCGTTGATCGCCTCGACGAAGAAGAGCGAGCAGGTCTCCTGTCGGTCGGCCGGACCCGTTGGCAAGACGAGGCAGTGCATGTCGTCGCCGTCCCGCGGTGCGACCGTCGGCGGTTCGCAGCCGGGGAGCTGCTGGGTGGCCCAGTACCAGTCCTCCGTGAACGCGAACTGGACGTTCGCGACAGCCGGCCCGCGCAGTTCGATGTGCGTGTCGCGCCAGGGCGAGAGGCGTGGATTCGCACCGAGGTATTCGATGCCCACGTTGTGGCCGCCGACGAATGCGTGCTGGCCGTCCACCACGACGATCTTGCGGTGGTTGCGGAAGTTGAGCTGGAAGCGGTTGACGAAATGGCGCTTCGCGGAGAACGGATGGACTTCCACGCCGGCGTCCAGCAGCGCGCGCACGTAGCTGGAAGGCAGGTCGAAAGAGCCGATGCTGTCGTAGAGAAAGTACACACGCACGCCGCGTTTCGCGCAATGGACCAGCACGTCCTTGAGCATGTCGCCGAGCGCGTCGGCGCGCACGATGAAGAATTGCACGATCACGTAATGCCGGGCACGTTCGATCGCATCGAAGATGGCGGTGAAGGTCGCCTCTCCGTTCACGAGCGTGCGCACCGCGTTGCCGGGCACGAGCGGCATGCCGCCCAGGCGCGCGAACGTGCAGATCACGCGCGCACCCAGCTCGTCGGCCGACCATTCGCCGGCGCTGACGAGCTTGTCCCAATCGGGCGCGTGGGCCCGCGTGCGCAAGGTTTCATTGCGCAGTCGCCTTGCGTCGGCGTAGCCCGCGAACTTGCTGCGGCCGAGAAAGAGATACGGGATGAGCGTGAGGTAGGGCATCGCCGCGAGCGAGACGGCCCAGGCGATCGCACCCTGCGAGGTGCGTGTGTTCAGGATGGCGTGGCATGCCGCGACCAGCCCCAGCAAGTGGATGATCGCGAGCAGCGTGCCGAGGTGTGACCAGTCGAATGGCATAGATGCGTGGGACGCTCCCAGGGCCTGCGGCGCTGCCGGCCAGGCATGGCCGGAGGGGTCAATCTTACCGAACCCGCTGCGACGGCGGCTATCGTCCCAATCCTGCGCGCGACGAGACACGGCGCACAGGCGCCGCGTCTCATTCGCACATGACGGTCAGACCGGCAAGTCGCAGGCCTGAATCAGGAAAACCTGATCGTCACCGGCGCTCGTCGAGAGCCACACGAGATCAAGGCCGCCAAACGCGGCTTCGACGTGCTCGCGCTCGTTGCCGATCTCGACGACCAGCACGCCGTCGTCGGTGAGCCAGTTGCGCGCATCCTTGATGATGCGGCGCACGATGTCCATGCCATCCGCACCGCCCGCGAGCGCCATTTCCGGCTCGTGCTGGTATTCGGGGGGCAACGCCTTCATCGAAGCGGCGTTGACGTACGGCGGGTTCGTGATGATCACGTCGTAGCGGCGCTCGGGCAGCGGTGCGTAGAGATCGCCTTCGAAGAGTGCGATACGCTCGTCCAGACCATGCTCGTGCACGTTGCGATGCGCGACTTCGAGTGCGGGCGCGGAGAGATCGACGGCGTCGATGTCGGCGTTCGGGAACGCGTGCGCCGCGAGAATCGCGAGGCTCGCGGAGCCCGTGCACAGCTCCAGCACTGCGCTCACCTGCTCGGGATCTTCCACATACGGCTGCAGGCCGTCTTCGAGCAGCTCGCCGATGAACGAGCGCGGCACGATCACGCGCTCATCCACGTAGAAGCGCAGGCCGTGCATCCACGCTTCGTGCGTGATGTAGGCGGCCGGCACGCGCTCGGTCGCGCGGCGCTCGATCACGCCTAGCACCTGGTCGACTTCCTCGGTCGTCAGGCGCGCGTCGAGAAACGGGTCGAGCAGGTCGAGCGGCAAATGCAGCGTGTGCAGGATCAGGTACGCGGCTTCGTCGTAGGCATTGCTCGAGCCGTGACCGAACGCGAGCTGCGCGGCCGAAAAGCGCGAGACGCCATAGCGCAGCAGGTCGCGCACGGTGGCAAAGGTGTTGGCTAGCGGATGAGGCATGTTATGGTCTCCAGAGCGTATTCAGGCAATCAGCTGTTCGAGCACGCGGCGGTACACGTTCTTGAGTGGATCGATGAATTTCACTTCGATATGCTCATCGATCTTGTGGATGCTGGCGTTGGGCGGGCCGAATTCGACCACCTGCTCGCACATGCGCGCGATGAAGCGGCCATCCGACGTGCCGCCCGTGGTCGAAAGCTCCGTGCTCACGCCGGTTTCGTCGTGAATCGCCTTCTCGAGCGCGTTCGAGAGCGCGCCACGCGGGGTGAGGAAGGGCAGGCCGCTCACGCTCCAGTGCAGGTCATACTCGAGGCCATGCTTGTCGAGGATCGCGTGCACGCGCTGTTGCAGGCCTTCCACGGTGCTCGCGGTCGAGAAGCGGAAGTTGAACATCACTTCGGCGTGGCCCGGAATCACGTTGCTCGCGCCCGTGCCGCTGTGGAGGTTCGACACCTGCCACGTGGTGGGGGGGAAATATTCGTTGCCGTCGTCCCACTTTTCGGCAACGAGTTCGGCGAGCGCAGGAGCGAGCAGATGGACCGGGTTCTTCGCGAGATGCGGATAGGCGATATGGCCTTGCACGCCCTTCACGACGAGCTTGCCCGACATCGAGCCGCGGCGGCCGTTCTTCACGCAGTCGCCGAGCGTATGCGTCGAAGTGGGCTCGCCCACGATGCAGTAATCCATCTTCTCGCCGCGCGCCTGCAGCGCCTCGACGACCTTCACGGTGCCGTCCGTGGCCGGACCTTCCTCGTCGCTCGTGATGAGAAAGGCGATCGCGCCGCGATGCTGCGGGTGCGCCGCCACGAACTCTTCGCTCGCCACCACGAAGGCCGCGAGCGAGGTCTTCATGTCGGCGGCGCCGCGGCCGTAGAGCACGCCGTCGCGGTGCGAGGGCTGGAACGGCGGCGAGCTCCATTGCTCGATGGGGCCGGTCGGCACGACGTCGGTGTGGCCTGCGAAGGCGAGCAGCGGGCCTTGCATGCCCGACGTGCCGCGCTTGACGGCCCACAGGTTCGTCACGCCGTTGGATTCGATGGTTTCGCATGCGAAGCCGAGCGCACCGAGGCGTTCGGTCATGATGCGCTGGCAGTGCTGGTCGTCGGGCGTGACGGACGCGCGCGCGATCAGGGCTTCGGTGAGGGCGAGGGTGGCGGACATAGGGAGACCACTTTCAATAAAAATGCCGGCGCCGCTGATGGAGCAGGGGCCGGCAACAACTTGTCATGACTGCGCGCACGCGCGGAGGCGCACCGGTCAGAAGCGAAAATCAGGCGAACAGCTCCGCATACTGGTCGGCGGAAAAACCGAGTGTCTTCACGCGGCCGTTCACCACGACCACGGGCCGCTTGATGATCGACGGCTTGTGGATCATCAGCGCGATCGCGCCAGCGGTCGTGTCGGCCTCGGCCTTGTGCACGTCCGACAGGCCGCGCCAGGTCGTGCCGCGCTTGTTGATGAGTTGATCCAGCGGCACGTCCTTGAGCCAGTCCTGCACCAGCGCATTCGACACCCCCGCCTTCTTGAAGTCGTGGAACTCGAACTCGACGCCGTGCTCTTCGAGCCACACGCGGGCCTTCTTCACGGTGTCGCAGTTCGGAATGCCGTAGACGACGGTCGTGGCGGCCTTCGCCATCAGTCGCCTCGCAGCAGTTCGTTCAGGCCGACCTTGGCGCGCGTCTTCGCGTCGACCTTCTTGACGATCACGGCGCAGTAGAGGCTATGCGTGCCGTCCTTCGAAGGCAGATTGCCCGCGACCACGACCGAGCCCGCCGGAATACGGCCGTACGAAATCTCGCCGGTTTCGCGGTCGTAAATCTTGGTCGACTGGCCGAGATAGACGCCCATCGAGATCACCGAGTTCTCCTCGACGATCACGCCTTCCACGACTTCCGAGCGCGCACCGATGAAGCAGTTGTCTTCGATGATGACCGGATTGGCCTGCAGCGGCTCCAGCACGCCGCCGATGCCCACGCCGCCCGAGAGGTGCACGTTCTTGCCGATCTGCGCGCACGAACCGACGGTCGCCCACGTGTCGACCATCGTGCCTTCATCTACGTAGGCGCCGATGTTGGTGTACGAGGGCATCAGCACGACGTTCTTCGCGATGAACGAGCCGCGGCGCGCGATGGCCGGCGGCACGACGCGAAAGCCACCCGCGGCGAAGTCCTCAGCCGTGTAGCTGGCGAACTTCGAGGGCACCTTGTCGTAGAACTGGCTGTAGCCGCCCGCCGGCATCGGCACGTTGTCTTCGAGGCGGAACGACAGCAGCACGGCCTTCTTCACCCACTGGTTGACGACCCAGTCGCCGTCCTTCTTTTCGGCGCAGCGCAGCGTGCCTTTGTCCAGCTCGGCGATGACGTGGGCGACGGCTTCACGCACGTCGTTCGGGGCTGCCTTGGGCGAGAAGTCGGCGCGGTTTTCCCAGGCGGTGTCGATGGTCTGCTGAAGTTGTTGCGACATGGTGGTGATTTCGTGAGATGGATGGTTGAAAGCGGCGTTGCGCGCAACGGGGCGCTGGACCCCGGCGCGCAGGGGAAGGCTTTACGGTTTGAGCGAGCGGCAGAACTCGACGATGCGCTGCGCGCCCTCGATGCACTCCTCGACGTCGGCGACGAGCGCCATGCGGACGAAGTCTTTGCCCGGATTCGTGCCATGCGCCTCGCGCGCGAGGAACGAGCCGGGCAGAACCGTCACATTATAGTCGGCGTAGAGGCGCTGGGCGAACGCGGTGTCCGACAGGCCGGTGCTCGCGACGTTGACCCAGAGGTAGAAGGCGGCGTCGGGCAGCTTGACGTCGAGCACGGCGGCGAGCATGGGGGTCACCGTCGAGAACTTCTGTACGTACTTCGCGCGGTTCTCGCGCACGTGCGCCTCGTCGCCCCAGGCGGCGATGCTGGCGGACTGCCAGACGGGCGACATGGCCGAGCCGTGGTAGGTGCGGTACAGCAGGAACTGCTTGAGGATGGCGGCGTCGCCGGCGACGAAGCCCGAGCGCATGCCCGGCGCGTTCGAGCGCTTGGAGAGGCTCGACAGCATGACGAGGCGCTCGAAGCCGCGGCCCAGCTTGTGCGCCGCCTCGAGGCCGCCGAGCGGCGGGTTCGCTTCGTCGAAGTAGATCTCCGAGTAGCACTCGTCGGAGGCGATCACGAAGCCGTAGCGGTCCGAGAGCGCAAAGAGCTCGCGCCAGTCGTCGAGCGTGATCACGGCGCCCGTGGGGTTGCCCGGCGAGCACACGTAGAGCAGTTGCGTGCGTGCCCAGACGGCTTCCGGAACCTGCGAATAGTCGCAGGCGAAGTTGCGGGCCGGATCGCTGTTCACGAAGTAGGGCTCGCCGCCGCCCAGCAGCGCGGCGCCTTCGTAGATCTGGTAGAAAGGGTTCGGGCAGAGTACGATCGCCCGCTTCGCCGGGTCTTTCACGCCCGCCGTCGGGTCGATCACGGCCTGCGCAAGCGCGAACAGCGCCTCGCGCGAACCCGAGACGGGCAGGATCTGCGTGTTTGCGTCGATGGCCGGTAGCCCGTAGCGCGCCTTCACCCAGTTTGCAATCGACTCGCGCAGCGCGGGCGTACCCGCCGTGGCAGGGTACGACGAAAGGCCGTCGAGCGACGCGACGATGGCGTCGCGGATCAGTGCCGGCGTCGGGTGTTTCGGCTCGCCGATTCCAAAGCTGATGTGGCGCAGGCCGGCGTTCGGCGTGACCTCCTTGAAGAGCACGCGCAGCTTTTCGAAGGGATAGGACTGAAGGGTGTCGAGTAGCGGATTCACTTGGGCGGCGGACTGGCGTGGGTAAAAGACGGAAGGCGCGGCGCGCGGGATTGACAGCTTGTGCGAGCCCGCTGCGGGCTCGTAGTTTGCCCGCCTTTTGCCCGCTGTTTGTCCGCTTTTGCCGCTTTTGCCGCTAGCCCGATGGGCCGGGCCGAGCGAAAAATACGGCAGCGCGGCTTTGCGTCTGCAAGCGGTGGATTATAGCGTGGCGCTGATGCGGCTGCGGGCGCCGGCCCGATCGCGCTCCGGTGCCGCCATCGATGCCGGGCGGACAGACAAAAGGAAAAACATGGGATTTTCGAGTAGCGACGCAGGTGCCGCCAACGCCCGGTCGAGCCAAGGGAAGCGCGAGCGATGAGTCAGAGCACAGGCCTGCGCGCCGCCTGGCCGACCCTCGCCATCATGGTCGGCGCATCCGTATGGGGTTTTGTCTGGTATCCGCTGCGCATGCTGGCGGCGTTCGGGTTGACCGGCACGGCCGCGAGCGCGGCGACGAGCGCAGCGGGCTGCGCCTTCGTGCTCGTGTTGCGCTGGCGTTCGCTCGCGACCGTGCGCTGGCATTGGGTGCTGCCATTGCTCGGCCTTGCCGCGGGCGTGACCAATGTCGGGTTCGTGTGGGGCGCGATCCACGGCGAAGTGATGCGCGTGCTGCTGCTCTTTTATCTGACCCCGGCGTGGACGGCGCTCTTCGCGCACTTCATCCTGCACGAGCGTCTCACGTGGGCGGGTGGCGCGCTCGGCGCGCTCTCGTTGCTGGGTGCCGTGTTGATGCTCTGGTCGCCGCAACTGGGTGTGCCGCTGCCTGCCAACGCCGCCGAATGGGCCGGTCTCATCGGCGGGATGGGGTTCGCGATGAGCAACGTGCTGGTCGTGAAGACGAGCCGCGTGCTTCCGCACATGAAGCCGGAGATGCGCACGGCCGTGATCTTCGCGGGCGCGGCGCTGCTCGGCGCACTGACCTCTTGCTTCGAGCCGATGGCGGCGGTTCCGGCAGGCGAGCATCTCGCGCGTGTCGTGCTGCTGGTGCTGGCGCTCGGCGTCGTGCTCGGCAGCAACAACATGCTCGTTCAATACGGGCTAGCCCGCGTGCCGGCAAACCGCGCCTCGATCATCATGCTGTTCGAGATCGTCGTGACGGCGCTCTCGTCGTGGCTCTTCGCCGGCGAGACTCCGGGTCCACGCGAATGGGCGGGCGGCGCCTGCATCGTGCTGGCCTCGCTGCTCTCGAGCTGGCTGCACCGCGCGCAGGACGCGCGCAAGCGCGGCGCGCACGCGAGCGCCGACGCAAGCGTCATGACCCACGCGGACGCGAGCCGTACCGACTAAGCGGACGGCAACGGGGATGACACCGGCAAGGGCGCCGGGAGCAATGGCGTCAACGGTGGCTGCGGCGACGAGGGCGGTGACAACAGCGGTAACAACGGCGGTGGCAACGGCCGCAATAGCAGCGGCGGCTCGGCCCAGGGCCTTCCCGCGCGCGGAATGGCGCGCGTGCGATGGTATGATTGCCGCTGATTCCCGCCGACCGCTCGCGCGCAAGCGCGTTCGCGCGGCGAGCCGTGGCGGCTGCCCTGAGCGTGTACCGCCGTGCGATCGATACCGGATTGGCGGCGGCGCGCGGCGAGCGGCACGGGCGGTCCCGTTCACCACTATTCAAACAGCGATATCGCCGTGCGTCTGACCTCGATTAAACTCGCTGGCTTCAAATCATTCGTCGATCCCACGCATTTCCAGGTTCCGGGCCAACTCGTCGGGGTGGTCGGGCCGAACGGCTGTGGGAAATCCAACATCATCGACGCGGTGCGCTGGGTGCTCGGAGAATCCCGTGCGTCCGAGTTGCGCGGCGAGTCGATGCAGGACGTCATCTTCAACGGGTCCACGGCGCGCAAGCCGGGTAGCCGCGCGAGCGTCGAACTGGTGTTCGACAACGCAGACGGACGCGCGGCCGGCCAGTGGGGCCAGTATGCCGAGATTGCCGTGAAGCGCGTGCTGACGCGCGATGGCACATCGAGCTACTACATCAACAACCTGCCGGCGCGCCGGCGCGACATCCAGGACATATTCCTCGGCACGGGCCTCGGTCCGCGCGCCTACGCGATCATCGGGCAGGGCATGATCGCCCGCATCATCGAGGCGAAGCCCGAAGAGCTGCGCGTATTCCTCGAAGAAGCCGCCGGTGTTTCGAAGTACAAGGAACGCCGCCGCGAGACTGAGAACCGCCTGCACGATACGCGCGAGAACCTCACGCGCGTGGAGGACATCGTGCGCGAGCTGTCCACGAACCTCGAAAAGCTCGAGGGCCAGGCGGTTGTCGCCACGAAGTTTCGCGAACTGCAGTCCGAGGGCGAGGAGAAGCAGCGCCTCCTTTGGCTCTTGCGCAAAAACGAGGCGGCGGGCGAGCAACAGCGCCAGCAGCGCGCGATCGAGCAGGCGCAGATCGACCTCGAGCGCCACACCGCGCAGTTGCGCGAAGTCGAAGCGCAGCTCGAGACGCTGCGCGTCGCCCACTACTCGGCAAGCGACGCCATGCAGGGCGCACAGGGTGCGCTCTATGAAGCGAACGCCGAAGTGAGCCGTCTCGAAGCCGAGATCAAGTTCATTGTCGAGTCGCGCAACCGCGCGCAGGCGCAAATCGCCGCACTCACTGCGCAGCGCGAGCAATGGCAGGTGCAGGCGCAGAAGGCGCAGGACGACATCGAGGACGCCGAAGAGCAACTGGCGATCGCCGAAGAAAAGGCGGCACTCGCCGAGGAAGAGGCGGCGGCAAAACAGGAATCGCTGCCCGCGCTCGAGAACCGCTGGCGCGATGCGCAGGCGCAACTGAACGACGAGCGCGCGGGCATCGCGCGCACCGAGCAGGCCATCAAGCTCGAAGCGGCACACCAGCGCAACGCCGACCAGATGCTCCAGCAGCTTCAGCAACGCCATGAGCGCCTGAAGTCGGAGGAAGGCGGACTCGACGCGCCCGACGAAGCCCAGCTCGAAGAGCTGCGCATGCAGCTGGCCGAGCAGGAAGAGATCCTTCACGAGGCGCAGGCGCGACTTGCCGATGCGCAGGAAACCGTGCCGCGCCTCGACGCGCAACGCCGTGCGGCTCACGAGCGCGTCCAGGCGGAAAACGCGCAGATCCACCAGATCGAAGCCCGGCTTGCCGCCCTCAAGCAACTGCAGGAGAACGTGCAGACCGAGGGCAAGATCCAGCCGTGGCTCGAACGTCACGAACTGGGTGCGCTGCCGAGGCTGTGGAAGAAGCTGCATGTCGAAGCGGGGTGGGAGACGGCGCTCGAAGCCGTGCTGCGCGAGCGGCTTGCCGCGCTCGAAGTGTCCAACCTCGACTGGGTGAAGGCGTTCGCGAGCGACGCGCCGCCCGCGAAGCTCGCGTTCTATTCGCCGCCCGTTGCGGGGCAGGCGAGCGCTGCGCCCGCGGGCCTCACGCCGTTGCTCTCGCTCGTGCGTATCGACGATGCAGGGCTGCGCGCGGTGCTCACCGAATGGCTCGGCTCGACCTACGTTGCCAGCGATCTGACCGAGGCGCTCGCCCAGCGCGCGCAATTGCCGGGCGGCGGCGCGTTCGTCGTGAAGGCCGGCCATATGGTGACGCGCGTGGGCGTTCAGCTCTACGCTGCCGATACCGAGCAGGCTGGCATGCTCGCGCGTCAGCAGGAAATCGAGAATCTGGAGCGCCAGTTGCGCGCCCAGGCGCTGCTTGCGGACGAGGCGCGCACGGCCGTCGTGCGCGCGGAGGCGGCACACACGCAGGCCGCCCAGGTGCTCACGGAAATGCGTCAGCAGGCCGAGCGCGCGACCCAGCGCGTGCACGCGCTGCAGATGGACGTCCTGAAGCTGACCCAGGCGCATGAGCGCTATACGGCGCGCAGCACGCAGATTCGCGAGGAGCTCGGCGAAATTCGCGCGCAGATCGAAGAGCAGCGCGCGCTGCGCGCGGAGTCGGAAGCGAACTTCGAGCGCCACGACGCCGAGCTTGCCGAACTGCAGGCCCGCTTCGAGGACAACCAGCTCGCTTTCGAAGCACTCGACGAGGAACTGGGCGCGGCGCGCAACGAGGCGCGCGACCTCGAACGCGCTGCCGCGGACGCGCGCTTTGCGGCGCGCAACATGGCTAACCGCATCGAGGAACTGCGGCGCAACATTCAGGTCGCGCACGACCAGAGCGAGCGCGTGGCCGGCTCGCTCGAAGACGCGCGTGCCGAGCTGGAAACGATCAACCAGCAGACCGCGCACACGGGTTTGCAGGACGCGCTGGAAATTCGCGCACAGAAGGAAGACACGTTGCGCGCCGCACGCGCGGAACTCGACGACCTGAGCGCGAAGCTGCGGGCCGCCGACGAAACCCGCCTCGTCGCCGAACGCGCGCTGCAGCCGCTGCGCGAGCGCATCACCGAGCTTCAGCTCAAGGAGCAGGCGGCGCGCCTGAACGGCGAGCAGTTCGTCGAGCAACTGCAGGCGGCGGGCGTGGATGAAGCCGCGCTGCAGGAGAAGCTCACGGCGGACATGAAGCCGTCGTATCTGCAAGGCGAAGTCACGCGCATCAACAACGCCATAGCGGCGCTTGGGCCCGTCAATATGGCGGCGCTCGACGAACTGGCCGCGGCGAAGGAGCGCAAGACCTTCCTCGACGCCCAGTCGGCCGACCTCACGAGCGCGATCGAAACGCTCGAAGACGCGATCCGCAAGATCGATCAGGAAACGCGCACGCTGCTGCAGGGCACGTTCGACGAAGTGAACCGTCATTTCGGCGAGCTGTTCCCGCGGCTCTTCGGCGGTGGCCAGGCGAGGCTCATCATGACTGGCGACGAGATACTCGACGCCGGCGTGCAGGTGATGGCGCAGCCGCCCGGCAAGAAGAACTCGACGATTCACCTGCTTTCCGGCGGCGAGAAAGCGCTCACGGCCACGGCCCTCGTGTTCGCGATGTTCCAGCTCAACCCTGCGCCGTTCTGTCTGCTCGACGAAGTGGACGCGCCGCTCGACGACGCGAACACCGAGCGCTTCGCGAACCTTGTTCGCGCGATGTCGGACAAAACACAGTTCCTGTTCATTTCGCACAACAAGATCGCCATGGAGATGGCGCAGCAGCTCATCGGCGTGACGATGCAGGAGCAGGGCGTTTCGCGCATCGTCGCGGTCGACATGGAAACGGCGGCTGGTTTCGCCCAGAATACGATCTAATCGATTTTTACGGTCTAACGGTCGGCGCGCGCCGCGCAGCCGGCGGCGCCGTTGCTCAGGCAGCCGCCGCGCGTGACGCGAGCGCCACGGTAACGGCGCGCACCGTGTGTGCGCCGTCGAAAAAGAATTGCTGATGGAGCATGCATGGACGAGTTGACTCTCGGATTGATCGGCGCGGGCGCCGTGGTAGTCGGGGGCGTGGTGGTCTATAACGCGTGGCAGGGTGCCAGGGTGCGCCGGCGCATGCCGCGACCGATGCCGGAAGAGGCGGTCGAGTCGGCGCAACGCGACGAGTTCCCGGAGCCGAGCCCGTTCATCGAGCCAGCACACACGCCGTCGCGGCGTGAGCCGTCGCTCGCGGGCGGCATGGAAGGCGGGCGCATGGAGCCGGGTTTTGCCAGTGCGGCTCCGCTCGACACGCCGGCCGACATCCAGGCGGAATCCACGACGCCGAATGGTTTCCAGGAAGACGAAACGGCGGCGAACGAGCGCGGCGAAGCAGCGCCGGCCGCGAGCGCCGCTGCCCCGGAATCCGCGAAGGAAAACGCCGACGAAGCCGAACGCATCGAGCCCGTCATGCCGGCCGCCACCACGATTTCCTCCGCGCCGCCTGCTGTCGTCGACCGCCGTATCGACTGCATCGTGCCGATCCGGCTCGGCGCGCCCGTGGCGGGCGAGCGCGTGATTCCGTCCGCGCAGCGTTTGCGCCGCGCGGGCAGCAAGCCCGTTCATATCGAAGGCAAGCCCGAGGGCGGCGACAGCTGGGAATTGCTGCAAAACGGCGTGCGCTACGAGGAACTGCGTGCGGCCGCGCAGCTCGCGAACCGTAACGGCCCGCTCAACGAGCTCGAATTCTCGGAGTTCGTGACGGGTGTGCAGCAGTTCGCCGACGCGCTCGACGCCGCGCCCGAGTTCCCCGACATGATGGAGACAGTCGCGATGGCGCGCGAGCTCGACGGCTTCGCGGCCCAATGCGATGCGCAGCTTTCCATCAACGTGATGTCGGACGGCGCGCCGTGGTCGGCGAACTACGTGCAGGCCGTCGCCGCGCAGGACGGCCTCCTGCTTTCGCGCGACGGCACGCGCTTCGTGAAGCTCGACGCGAAGCAGAGCCCGGTTTTCATGCTGCAGTTCGGCGACACCAACTTCCTGCGCGACGACCTCACGTACAAGGGCGGCGAGTTGATTACGCTGATCCTCGATGTGCCGGTCGCCGACGAGGACATCCTGCCATTTCGCCTGATGTGCGATTACGCGAAGTCGCTTGCCGAGCGCATCGGCGGGCGCGTGGTCGATGACCAGCGCCGGCCGCTTCCGGAAACGGTGCTGCAGTCCATCGACAAGCAGCTCATGACGCTCTACGCAAAGCTCGAGCAAGCAGGCATTCCGGCAGGGTCGCCGGCCACGCGACGGCTGTTCAGCCAGTAACGCGGACCGCCAGCGATCGGCCGCCAGAGAAGGCGCGGCGCCGTAATGGCGCCGCGCCTTTTTTGCGCGCCGGCGAGACGGCATGGGCGGCGCGCAAAAAAGGCG
>NZ_JAYMRY010000058.1:0-34466 GCF_038900695.1 Paraburkholderia sp. JHI2823
GCGAGAGGTGAATGGTGGCTGGCGCTGGCGGTTTGAGCGGCTTTCTTTTGCCTACTTTTCTTTGCCGCGGCAAAGAAAAGTAGGTGCCGCCCCGCACAGGGGCAACGCCTGCATACCGACGCGAATACAAGAAAATGCCAAAAGGGGCGAAGTACCAAAAAAACAACAACAAAGACATAACATCAGGACCCCTTCCCATTCCCCACCTTTTCGGCATGCCGAAAATCCTTCGAATGAATCCCGTGCTTCTTAAGCAGCATCTGCAAATGCGACCGATTCATATCACAGCGCCGCGCAAGCTCCGCCACCGTTCCGCCGGTTTCCTGCAGACCGCGCTCGAGGAACGCGCGCTCGGCTTCATCACTCGCAGCGCGCTTCGCGTCGCTGAGCGACAGCGGCGCCCCCGACGCCTCCGCTTCCACAGCGCGCTGCGCCTGCGCCGCCGTGCGTGGACGAATATCGTCGGGCAAATGCTCGATATCGGCCGTATCGCCAGCGAGACACGAAAGCCGGTATATGAGATTGCGCAGCTCGCGGATATTGCCCGGGTAGGCATACGTGAGCAGAAAATCGCGCAGCTTGGGCGTCAGCTTCACAGGCCGGCGCTTGAGCTGGCTGGCCGCCTCGTCGCCGAACCAGGCAATGAGCAGCGGAATTTCATCGTTGCGCTCGCGCAGCGCGGGCAGCGTGACATGAATGACGCTCAGGCGGTAAAAGAGATCCTCGCGAAACTGCCCCTGCGCGGCGAGCTCACGCAGATTCCGGTTGGTCGCCGCGACAATGCGCGTGTCGACCGCAATCGGTTCGTCCGACCCCACGCGCTGGATTTCGTGCGATTCCAGCACGCGTAGCAGTTTCACCTGTCCTTGTAGCGGCAGTTCGCCGATTTCGTCGAGAAAAATCGTGCCGGTGTGCGCACTTTCGAACTTGCCCTTGCGATCGTTCGATGCACCCGTAAACGCCCCACGGCGATGGCCGAACAATTCCGATTCGAGCAGGTTCTCGGGAATCGCGCCGCAGTTGACCGAGATGTAGGGGCGGTCAGCGCGCCCGCCGTTGGCGTGGATGACCTTGGCCATCAGCTCCTTGCCAGTGCCGCTTTCACCGTCGATCAGAACCGGCAGATCCGTGGGCGCCGCCTTTTCCGCGATCTCGAGTGCCGCGAGCAGCTTCGGGTTATCACCGAATATGCCTTCGAATATGAAGCTGCGTTCGATCAGCGCCTCGCGCCGGCGGTGCGCCGATGGCGTGAGCGCCTCCGGCTTTTCGAGCGCAGCGCCGGTAGCATCGAGCCCATCGAGTGCGCCGGGCGCTTCGGCCGCGGCCTCGACGAACCGCTCCTTGCGCGAGAGCTGCATGACCTCGTCGCGCAGTGCGTTCGACTGGTTCAGGAGCTTTTCGATATCGGCGCGTTCGAGCCGCGGCGCCCAGCGCAGCGTGGAACGCAGGATCTCGATTTTCTCCAGCAGCCCGGCGTAGGACACAACGGAGCTGCCGAATCCATGCGGGTCGAAAAGCTTCATGATGATGGACCCAGTTGCTTCTGCACGAGCTGGTAGTACATGCCCTTGCGCTCAACCAGTTCTTCGTGCCGCCCCTGCTCGACGATGGCGCCTTCATACAGCACGAGAATCTTGTCCGCCCGCATGATGGTGCTGAGCCGGTGCGCGATGATGAGCGCCGTGCGCCCCTGAAGGATGTCGTGCATGTTCGAGAGGATGTTGCTCTCCGATTGCGTGTCGAGCGACGAGGTGGCTTCGTCGAAAACGAGCAGACGCGGGTCGTGATAAAGCGCGCGCGCAATGCACAGGCGCTGTATCTGCCCGCCCGAGAGACCCATGCCGCGTTCGCCCACTACCTGTTCGTACCCGAGCGGCATCTTCGCGATGAACGCGTGCGCGTCGGCCATGCGCGCCACCTCCTCCATGCGCCGCCAGTCCGGGACCGCGTCGCCGCAGGCGATGTTCTCCGCGATCGTCCCGGAAAACACGAGGTTGGTCTGCATGACATAGCCGACCTGCGCGCGAAAGTACGCGTGGTCGATGGTGCTCATGTCGTAGCCGTCCACGTTGATCTTGCCTTCGGTTGGCGCGTAGAAGCCCACCAGCAGTTTCGCGAGCGTCGTCTTGCCTGAGCCGCTGCGCCCGACGATCGCCACCATCTGCCCACGGCCCACCGAAAAGCTGATGTTTTCCAGCACATAAGGCGTTTCATTGCCGCCATAGCGGAAATACACGCCATTGAATTCGATGTCGCCTTGCAAGTCGGGTAGCAGCACGCGCGAGCCGAGATCGGCGGGCTTCTGCTCGGGCTCGATGTCGAGCACGTCGCCAAGGCGCTCCATCGCGACCGCCGCGTCGTTCATCAGGCTCCATAAGCCGACCAGGCCCATGAGCGGCGCGAGCACGCTCCCCATGAAGGCATTGAAGGCGATCAATTGCCCGATGCTCAGCTCCTGATTGAGCACGAGCGTGGCCCCGGCCCAGAGAATCACAATCGTCGTGGCCGCGTTGAGCAACTGGCTACCCAGCCCTACGAGAATGTTGAACGCCTGCGCGCGGTACTGCACTTCCAGCGATTTCGCGTACTTGCGCTCCCATTTCAGGCGCACTGCCCGTTCGATGCCCATGCCCTTCACGGTCTCCACGCCGCCGAGCGTTTCCATCAGCATCGAGCGCGCGTCCGTGGACACCGAGAACACCTCGCGCGCATAGCGCTTGAGGCGCGGCGTGGCAAGCGCGGTCAGCGCCATGATCGGTACCACGAACACGATGAGCAGCAGCGTGAGCTTCACGTTGTAGAGAAACATGATCGTGAAGTAGATGAAGATCATCAGCAGGTTGAGCGCCGTGGTGACCGTGGATTCGGTCAGGAACGCGCGTATGGTCTGGTTTTCCTGGAAGCGCGCGAAAATATCGCCCGTCTTGCGGCGCGCGAAGAACGAGAACGGCAGCGACATCGTATGCTTGAAGAACTGCGACATCATCGCGAAGTCGAGACTGCGCACCATGAAATTCGACAGGTGCGCGCGGATCGTCGTCATCAGCTGCGTGAACACATGCGAGATGACGAGTCCGACGATCAACAGATGCAGCAGGCTCACGTTCTGATGGACGATCACGCTGTCGAGAATGTTCTGGATGATGAGCGGCGGCACCACGCCCAGCATCTGGATCACGAAGGTCGCGAGGAACAGGTGAGCGAGGATCTTCCGGTACGGCAACAAATAGCCGACGAAGCGCACCCACGGTGAACGCGTGGCCGCCTGCGCGCCCGTGGTTTCGCCCGCCGTGAACAGCAGACAGGTGCCGTTCCAGCCGCGCTCGAACGCTTCTACGCTCAGCTTGCGAAAACCAAGCGCCGGATCGGCCACCCTCACCCACTGCTTCGATACACCGTACACGACGATATAGTGGTAGCCCTCCCAGTGCGCGATGAAGGGCAGCTCGAAGCCCTGCAACGCCTCGTAGGTGCACTGCACGCCGCGCGTCGTGAAGCCGAGTGCCTCGCCGGTGCGCGCGAGACTATCGAGCGTCGCGCCCTGGGTCGTCACGTTCGCGAGATCGCGCAGCTTGCCGAGCGTCATCGCAATGCCGTAGTGCCGGCAGATCATCGCGAGGCACGCCGCGCCGCAATCCATCTCCTCGGCCTGCTCGACCAGCACGAAGCGCTTGATCACGCGCTCCCTGAAGGCCGCGTCCGCGCCGCTGTCCACCGCAACGGGCCGGCTGCGGCGCTCGGCGAGTTTTATCTGCCGCTGCAGTTCGCGCTCGCTGAAGCGCACGCGCTCTTCCAGCACCTCGCGCAGCTTCGGGTTGCGCTCCAGCATGAAGTGGACGGTCTTCTCGGGAATCACAAGGAGCCGCACGTCGGTGAGCGCCGTGACGCTCGCGTGCTGGTCCTGGCGCAACAGACACGCGCGCTCGCCGAAGATTTCGCCAGCGCCCAGCTTCGCCAGCTGGTACACGCTGCCGTCTTCCTCTCGTGAAATGCTGACCTCGCCCTGGCGCACGACATACAGGCGCATGTCGCCGCTCGCGCCCTGCTGGATGATCTCCTTGCCCGCGCTCACCCGCTTGACGCCCACGCTCGACACATACTCTTCCAGCTCGGCACGGGACAGCTTGCCGCGCAAATCGAAAAGCCGCGAGACGAAGCCGCCCGCCGAGCTGATCGCCACATAGCTCGTCACGAACGACTGCGCGGCCGGATTCGCGGCCAGCAGCGGCTCCAGCGCCGCGCGTGGGATGCAGAGCACCTCGGTCTTCGCGGACGCGCGCACCGACACTTCGTGCCAGTAGTCGCGCAGCATCGCGATCTCGCCGAACACCTCGCGCTCCTTGCGCACGCCGAGACTCGTTTCCTTGCCGCGCTCCTCGGCGATTAGGCGCACGGAGCCCGAGCGAATGACATAAAGCCCGGCAGCGGGCTCGCCGCGCTTGCACAACGTATCGCCGAACGCGTAGCTGCGCGTTTCGACGTGCGCTGCGAGGCGGTCGAGCTCCTCGCGCGAAAAGAGCGAGAGCGGTTCGACCGATGCGAGAAAGTCCGGTAGCGTGGGTGCGCTAGTCGGTGCGGGCGCCTGGGTATCCATCTGCGTGGCTCCGCGCGTTCAATGCGCGTCGATGATGTGCTCTTGCGCGCGCTCGGCAAGCCACTCTTCGCGCAGGAGCCGGCGCACCTCGGAGGTCACGTCGGCTTCGAGCGCTGCCGGGTGCTTCGCCGTCACGCAGAAGATCTCGAAGAACGAGCCGTCCGGCGCGGGAAACGGCCCGAGCAGATCGCCAACCTGCGCGTTGAACACCTTGGCTTCGATGTCCGTTTTCAATGAGCCGCGCAGCACCTTGCCGATCACGCCGCCACGCTCGCTCGTGTCCGCGATCGAATGTTCTCGCGCCATATCGCCAAACGCATGCGGTTCGTCTTCCAGAATCGACATCACCTCGCGCGCCTTTCCTTCGGAATCCACAACGATGTGACTGACTTCGATGCTGTCGAACTTCGGCGAATTGAGCTTGAAATAGCTCTCCACGGCCTCGTCGCTGCAGATCTCGGCGAACGCCTTCTCCTGGTAGAGCGTATCGGTGATGAAGCGCTCGAACTCATCGAGGCTGATGCCGAACACATCGAGGTAGCGGTTCATATCCGCCGCGCGATGCAGCCCCCGCACACGGCGGAACTGGTCGGCGCGCTGCTGGATTTCGTCGGGGCTCACCTGCACGCCCATTTTCTTCGCTGCGATGACCGTGAGCCGATCGCGCACCTGTTGTTCGACAAGGCTTTCGAACTGCCCCGTGAGCTTCAGCACACGGATGAAATCCTCGGTGCCGATCGCCTCGTCGTCGATCCGTACGATTGTCGTCATATCGTTCCCCTGATTTGTGATTCGCGAATCGGGTTCCTGACTGTCTTCAGCCAGCGATCTGCCTGAATGGGTCCAGCGCGAAATCGATCAGGCGCCGCTCTCGCACCACGATCTCGGCTGTTGCCGTCATGCCGTAACGCAGCGGATACGCCGCGCCGGCAATCGAAAAATGATCTCGCGCGAGACGCACGCGCCCTTCGTACACCGGCTCCTTCGTCTGTGCCTGCGGCTTGGTGGCCGGCGAAATGTATTCGAGCGTACCGTCCACGACGCCATAACGCTGGTACGGAAACGCGTTGAACTTCAGCTTGACGGGCAGCCCTTCGCGCAGAAACGCGCGGTCCTGCTCCGCGATCGCCACCTTCACGACCGGGCGCGCGTTCGCCGGCGCAATGCCGCCCAGCGGCGTGTTGGCCTGGATCTTGTCGCCGGGCTGCGTCGTCGTCACATCGGTGATCACGCCCGACACCGGCGCGAGCACGAGCAGGAAGTTGTCCTTATCGATGTTCTCGAAGCGGATGCGCGCCGCGGCGTCGGCGGCGAGGCGCGCGGTCTGCACCTGCAGGCGCAGCTTGTCTTCTGTATTGGCGATCTCGCGCTCGGTCGCGTCGTATTCGATACGCAGGCTCGTGAGCTGCTCGGCGCTTCCTTCGAGCTGCGCCTTCGCCTGCGCGAATTCGTGGCTCGTTTGCGCCTGTAGCTCGGCGAGCCGCGCCTGGGCGATGCGCAGGTTGTTGTCCGCCTGAAGAAACGCGCTGCGCTTTTCCTCGACCTGGCTTTGCGAGACGCCACCGCCGCCGGGCAGCGCGAAGAGGCGCTCGTACTTGGCCTCGTCTTCCTTCGCGAGATCGCGCACGTGCCGCGCGTTGTCGATGTTGCCGCGCGCTTCGTCCAGTTGGGCGCTCTGGGCTTGCTGGAGCTTGCTGGTGCCTTCCGCGACGCGGGTCTGGTGCATGTGCTCCTCGACGTCGATCTGCGCCTTGAGCGCCTCGGCCTTGCGCATCATGAGCGCCTTCTTTTCGGGAAATTCTTTCCATTCTCGCTCGGCATCGTCGAGCTTCAGCCGGGCGTCCAACGCATTGGTCGCAGCCTGGATCGCGCCGCGCGCATTGATCCGGCCAATCACGTCGTCTTTCTCGACCGGTTGCCCTTCGGCGATGTAGATATCCACGAGTTCTCCGTCGACCGGCGCGTAGATGCGGCGCACCTCCGATTCGGGCGCGAGTGCGCCCTGCGCGCTCACGATCACATCGGCGCGACCAATGAACGACCACAGCAGCCCACACACCACGAGCGCGACCATCGTGATGATGGTCGCCTCGATGAGACGCCACGGGCGCGCGGTGAGGATCGCGACGCCTTCCTCGCTGTGATCGCCGAGCGCCTCGCCGAGGGGCCGCGGCGGCTGCGGCGGGGCATGCATTCCGTGCGCTTCGCGCAGGCGCTCAATGAGCCGGGGCAGCTTCACCGCGCCCTCCTGCCATCGCGAGCTTTTCGAGCGCGCCCGCATGCGCCGCGAACGGTGGCGTGGCAAAGTGCGCCGCGGCGAGCCGGTCGTGCACCACCTGCGCGTGGCCCGCGTGGGCTTCGCTATCGATCTGCTCATACAGGTCGAGATCGGCGCGTACCGCGTCGAGCCCGGCAAGCCGCGGGTAGCGCTGCCCATAGTCGGTCAGCATGGCGGGAAGCGCGTCGAAGCGGTCGCTCGCGAGCGCCGTGTCGATAGCCTGTTCGATGCGATCGAGCGCGGCCACGTAAACTGAATCGTCGCTCTGGAGCTTGCGCAAATGGCTGAGTGCATCGGCATAGACGGCAGAAAACGCCGGGACGTAGGCCGTGATCCTGTCGAATGCCCGCTGATGCTCGCCGGGGTCGTCGTTCCAGCGGCTCGTGAGCGCCCGGATCGGCGCTTCGTCGCGATAGATGCGAATCGGCGCTTCGGGGCCGCCACGTCCCTGCACGAACGACTGGAGTGCGCCGATCCAGTCGATGTTCTCGACAAGCGGCGCCGCGTCCGGGTTGTGGCGCGCGAGCACGCGCATGTCTTGCGCAATCGCGTGCGCGCGGTCGAACGCCCGCGCATTAATGGCCGCGACCCAGTCCGGCACGCTCGCCTTGATGAGCGCCTCTGTCCCCATCGCGCGCCACGTGGCGTCGTCGGGATGGCGCGCCAGGTATTGATCGGCCATGCGGGCCGCGCTTTGGAACTGGCCGCCAGACATCAAGGCCTGCATGTCGCGCTGCGGCGAGCCCTGGAAATACACGAACGCAACCAGCGCGACGATCGCCGCAAGCACGCCGCCTCCCCACCGCCCCACCCGGCGCATGTCGACTTTGCCGCTGCCGCCGAGCGCTTCGTTCAACTCGCAGAGGAAAGTTTCGATTCTGCCGCGCCGATATCTTGCGTCCTGGCCAGGCTCGGGCGCTTGCGGAGGCGCGTCGGGATTGATCTCGTCGTCCTGGGGCAGTGCGGGCGGCGTGCAGAAGATGTCGAGGAACGAGTGCGCTGTGCCGACGAAGGTCGTTCGGTCGGCGTCGTCGGCAAGCGCTGCCGCGCGCGGCTCGCGCGTCGCGGTCACGGTGGCATCGCTTCCACTCGCATTTTCGAGGCCTACGCGATACACAAAGTGCTCGCCGCCGAAGGCGATGTGCTGACCGGCTTCGAGCCGCACCGCGTGCTCGTCGAGACGCTGGCCGTCGACGAACGTGCCGTTGGTACTGCCGAGGTCTTCGACATAGATGGCGTCGTCTTCGGCATAGATGTGCGCGTGACGCCGCGACAGGTAGTTCACCTGATGCGGATACGCCTCGCGATACTGCGCGAACGTCTCGTCCGTCTTGCTCACGAGAAACGGGAAACTCGTGACGACGATCTGCTGCAGACCGAGATCGGCTCGCTCCGGCGTGAGCGTCACCGCAACCGGGCGCACGGCGGCGCGCATCGCGCGCGGCACCAGGTTCACGCGAAACGCGAGCGCGCCGGCAAAGCTCAGCTCGTCGCCGTCCTTGAGAATATGCGGCTTTTGCGTGACTTCCACGCCATTCACCGCGGTGCCGTTCTTGCTGCCCAGGTCGGCGACGTAAGCCGAGGCGCCCTCGCGGAAGATGCGCGCGTGGCGGCGCGAGACATCGACAACCAGCTCCGGCTTCGCCGAGGCAAAGGGCGGCTGCGTCCGCCCTACCGCGAACAGATCCTTGTCGATGCGGATCTCGCCAAGCTCGGCATGCGATATGGGCCGAAGGACGATATCGAACGTCCGGTCGAGCGATGTCTGCCTTTCGGCAATGGATGCGGCGTCAGGCACCATGATTTCGCCAGCGGTCAGCATTTGCGCGCCAGGCCGCGCGCGGGCGATAGCGCCGCGTGCGCACTGACTCTCCGTGGGAAGCCGCGCGCCTTGCACATGGCGTTCGGGGTGTGAGAAAAGTGTAGGCGACTGTTGGCTGGAGTCAAACATCTGGCGCGACCCCGCAGCGGCCGACGCACTCACTGCGCGGGCGCTGCAGCCGCAGCGGAGCTGGATGCCACGTTGGTGACATCGACGTCCGGCCAACCGCCGCCGATCGCCTTGTAGAGCGTCACCGTGTCGCTCAGGATCTGCTCGTGGTTGGCGAGAAGCGACAGTTCCGCTGAGGCAAGCGAACGTTCGGACTCCAATACTTCAAGCTGCGACACGAGCCCCTCTTTCAACTGTGCCTCGACTTGCGCCGCAACGGTGCGCAGGCGCTCGTTCTGCTGGAGCAGTTCGACGCGCTGCTTCTTGTGCGCATCGAGATTCACGAGCGCATTCTCGACTTCCTCGAAAGCCGTGAACACCACCTGCCGGTACTGCTCCTCCACGACCTTGCTCTGCGCTTCGGTCGTCTTGATGTGGGCATGCACGCCGGGATCGAACATCGGGAAGTTGATGCTCGGCATGAAGCTCAGCGTGAACACCTTGAAGAGATCGGAAAGCGAGAACGCAGCCGTGCCGGCGCGGCCCGTGAGGCTGATCGTGGGCAGTTGGGCGAGCCGCGCCGACCCGACTTCGTCATACGATTCGAGAATGCGGTATTGCGCGGCCACCACATCGGGGCGGCGACCGAGCAGTTGCGCGGGCAGACCCATGGGTACGTCGGGGAACTTCACGCGCTGGCGCAACTGCCCCGCCGGCATCTTGAACTCGCCCGCGGGCACGCCGACCAGCGTGGCGAGCGCGTTTTCTTCGGTATCGCGCTGGCGGCGCAACTCGAGCAGTTCGGTCGTCACGTTGTTGACTTCGGCGGCCTGGCGCAGGACCTCTGTTTTGGGCGCCACGCCGTTTGCATACATCTGCTGATAGATCGTGAGAATCTGCTTGTTGCGCTCGAGTGTGTGTTGCTCCTCTCTTATTTGATCGTCGAACTGGAGGATCTGAAAATACGTGCTCGCCACATTCGCGACGAGCACGAGGTAACCTGCGCGCCAATCGGCCTCGCTCGCGTGATACTCGGCCTTTTGGGCCTGCACGCTTTTTTCGACCTTGCCCCAGATATCGATGTCCCAGTTCACCTGCGTCGCGACGTTATAGGTCTTCGTGAGCGTTCGCCCCGTGCTCTTTTCATAGTCGACACCGGCGCCCGCGTCGACCGTGGGAAGGGCACCGGCCTGCACTTCCCCGATCTGCGCGCCGGCCACGCCAATGCGTGCGGCCAGGACCCGGATATCGACGTTCCCCGAAATCGCCTTGTCGATAAGTGTGTTCAGGTAGGGATCGTCGAACGCCTTCCACCACTGCGGGTTCACCGCATCGGCCGCCGAGAAGGCGCGGCTCGTATGTGCCCAGGTCTCCTTGGCGGGCATATCGGGGCGATGGTACGCAGGGGTGCTCAGATCCGTGCAGCCGCACAGCGCCGCGACACTCAACCCCGCCGCGCCAGCCAGACGAGCCAGGCGGGCCTGCCAACGCAGCGTGCCGCATGGGACGTGTGCGGCGGACGGCGAGAGCGGTGTGTTCACGATCGACTCCTGGAATCAAGGGCGACGAAAAGCGCGAGAAAAACGGTGGCAGCGGATACTGCGGAAGGAGGCGCCGCGGAGGCGCGAAGGCCTCCACGGCTGGCAACGCAATCAGAAGTTGATGACGTTGTGCGCCTGCTGCGTCGGATCGACGGTCGAATGGATGTTCTTTACGAACGCGACGTCGTTGCCCGTGTTGTTCATGATGGTGTTGGTCTGGCCGATCAACTGGTCGGCGGTGAAGTTGGTGGTGTTGACCTTCACGCTCGGGGCCGGGTAGTAGAACGGCATTCCGACCCAGCCGCCCCGCACGGCGCTCATTTCGCGGCGGTCGAGGTCTTGGGTGGCGCTCAGGTCTGCAATCGTCAGCTTGCTCATGGCAGTTCTCCAGAAAGGTATGTGCTGCTACGGTGTTTGGGATGTGAGCTGCAAGGTTGCGGGCTCGGATGCAACAAGGCATGAGGCGTGCCAAGTGCGTGGCCGGATGCCTTGTATGCTGCGGATCGCCCGCTGCGTAAGGGGGCTTCCGGGTTTCTGTTCACGCTTCGCGCGGGGTTGGGCGCGCTCGTCGCTAACTGGATGGTGGGTGTTGCGCAACGCTGCGCGGGGTTTGTGTTGGGGTTATGCCAACAGCGCCGCTGCGGCGGTCGTGTATGTGGTCGTGGCGATTGCCGGTTTGGGCTTCTTGTTTTCGCGTCGGTATGCAGGCGTTGCCCCTGTGCGGGGCGGCACCTACTTTCTTTGCCGCGGCAAAGAAAGTAGGCAAAGAAAGCCGCTCACACCGCCAATGCCTGCCACCATTCACCTCTCGCCGTAATGGGTGAATGGCTCCGGAGCGTCTGTCACCTCGCACCTTCAAAGCCAGTGACAAGGCGCTCATTCATCCCGCCGCTCGCTACGCGCGCTGCGGAAGGGTCTGCATGGGAAACAGAGGGGCATGGCAAGTGTCGCGAGAACGCACGGACGCCAATGTTTTTTTCGTTATGCCCTTCGGGGCGCAGAGCGCCGCCGGAAGGATGAGTGCCTTGTCACTCCGTTGGTGGGCGAGCGGTGACGGACGCTCCGGAGCCATTCACCCTTTACGGCGAGAGGTGAATGGTGGCTGGCGCTGGCGGTTTGAGCGGCTTTCTTTTGCCTACTTTTCTTTGCCGCGGCAAAGAAAAGTAGGTGCCGCCCCGCACAGGGGCAACGCCTGCATACCGACGCGAATAGAAGGAAATGCCAAAAGGGCAAAGAACCGCAATAAAAAAACGCCAGAAGATAAATCCGTATGGATCACTTAACGTATATGGTGATCTTCCTGGAATAAACAGGCGGATTATGCGGCACATGATGGGCATCCCCCATCAGCAACTGCAGCGTATGCTTGCCCGGCGGCAACTGCAGCATAGTCTCCGTCTGCCCCGCCCCGAAGTGCAGATGATTGCGATCGGAAGGAATGGGCTGATCCATGGGCGGCAGGTCGGTATCGACCAGCAAGTGATGGTGCCCGGTATTCGGAAACTCGACGTCCGAAGGCGCTACGCCCATGTAGCGCAAGCCAAACCAGACGCGAAAGGGCCGCCCGGCCGGCATCACCTGGCCGTCGTTGGGCCACCCGATGTACACGTGCGCCTTGGGGTCGGCCGGCGTCGTGCCCGCGTGCGCCGCGCCGCCCGCAAGCAGCGCAAGGCTGGCAGCAAAAATAAGGAACCTGTTCATGGCATGCACTCCCGCTTCCGGCTGAGGTCGGACTACTTCACCGTGATCGTGATCTTCTTCGAATACACCGGCGGATCGTGCGGCACGTGGTTATAGTCGCCCATCAGCAACTGCAACGTGTGCTTGCCCGGCGGAAGCTCGATACGGGCCTCCGTTTCCCCCGCTCCGAAGTGAAGATGATTGCGGTCCGACGGTATCGGCTGATCGAGCGGCGGAAGGTCGGTGTCGACGAGCACATGGTGGTGGCCAACGTTGGGGCGGTTGATTCCCTTCGGGCAAACGCCCATGTTGCGCAAGCCCATGCGCACCCAGAACTTGCCGGTGGGAATCGTTGCGCCGTCCGGCGGCCAGATGATGTACACCTCCGCGCCGGGCGGCGACGCGGTGCGCTCGGCGAACGCCAGGCGCGGCGTCAGGGCGGCCGCTGCCAGGGCCAGCAGGATCTCTCTTCGCTGCATTTTGGTGCTCCTCGTTCGGCTGACGGCCACTCGGCTTTCGAATTCGGTGCGTGTTCTACAGCTTAGGACGGATTCAACCGCATGGACATAAATCGGCGCGTTGCGCGCAAGCAAGCCCGTTACTGCATCACCCGGTGCGCGTGCTATTTTGTAGTTGTGCGCTAACAGTGCTTGCACCGATGGCGGTCCGAGTCGATCGCCCCGGCGACTGCCGCGGGGTAGCGCACCGTCGGCATTGAAAGGCGATGGCGCCTGGCTCGTACCGGCATGGCGCCTCGCTGGCCCCCTGACAGGGAGAACGAATATGTGGCGGCTATGGGTGCCTCTGTGTGTATTGATCTCGCTCGGCGTGACCTCGACTTCAAGCGTGGCCGAGCCCGTTGCGCAAGATTCCGGCGTGTACAAGGCCGCCCGGCAACGCCATGGCGTTGCGGTCATCCGCGTCGGGTTGATGCCGAAAGACACGTCCGAAGAGTACGAAATCACGTTCTGGAATTCGATCAAGGACAGTCAGTACGCCAGCGACTATGAAGCGTATCTGAAGGCTTATCCGAACGGACGTTTCGCTCCGCTCGCCCAGGCGCGCCTCGCACGCTTGCATGCGAACGCATCGAACCCTGCCGCCGCGCCTGCCACGCACGAGGCCAGCAACCCGGCGGCCGCCTCGCCCGCGCAATCGCCGCAGTCAAAAGCCCCGCCAGCGGCAGCCGCACAGACCAAGGCGGCACCCGCCAGTGCGCCGCCCGCTCAGGCATCCGCTCAGGCATCCGCTCCTGCGCCCGCTCCGCCCAAGGCCGCCGTTGCCGCCGCCAAACCCGGACCGCACGACATTCAGGACTGCTCATCTTGTCCGATCTTGATACCCGTGACGCCCGGCAACTTCACGATGGGCATCGATACCGACGACGCATCCGAAAGGCCCGCGCACCGCGTGACCATCGGCCATAGCTATGCGCTCGCCAAATACCCGGTGACCGTGGCGCAGTGGAACGCCTGCGTTACCGCGAGTGCCTGCCCGCGCTTGTCGAACGAGAACAACGCTTCGCCGAATGCTCCCGTGCGCGATCTGAGCTGGGACGACGCGCAACAATACGTGAAATGGCTCTCTAAAATCAGCGGCAAGCCGTACCGCCTGCCCACCGAGGCCGAATGGGAATATGCGGCGCGCGCCGGCGCTGAAACGCGTTACTGGTGGGGCAACGACATGCGCAAGGGAACCGCGAATTGCAAGGATTGCGGTCCGCCCTGGCATGTCGAGGCGCCCGACGACGTCGGCTCCTTTGCAGCCAATGCCTTCGGCTTCTACGACATGGCGGGAGGCGTCTGGGAATGGGTCAGCGACTGCTGGCACAACTCGTACAAGAATGCGCCGAGCGACGGCCACTCGTGGGACGAACCCAACTGCCAGGCGCGCGTGATTCGCGGCGGATCATGGCGCGACGGCGCGGGCTATATGCTCGCGGCCACGCGCTTCAAGTACGACAGCAGCGTACGCTACAACGCCAATGGATTTCGGGTGGCGCGCGACATGAAATAACGAGCCCACGCGTCTGGCTTATCGTCGCGCGTTTTCGCTTCCTTGAATTTAGTTATCCCATTTAATAGACTAATGAACCAGGGGCAATCGCTCGCAACCCAATATCCCACTTCCGACATTCCAGGTTTTAGATAGTCAAGCGCTCTACCGTCATTGGACGCGCGTAGGGTTCCGACCGCCGTACGTGGAGGCGCAGCATGGCTTGGGTTCCCGTCACCCGCCGAACGTTCCTCAAGGCCATGGGGAGCGGCGCACTTACGGTGTCGGTGAGTTCCGTCACGAGCTTCACGGGTGCGTGTTCTTCGCAGCGCACGGCCTTCGGCCCCGGCTCGAACATCGCCGCGAACGCCCACCCCACGCCCGAGACGGCGGATGGCGCACCCGAATGGGCGCCGGAACCGGGCAAGGCGCGCTGGCGGATCGAGGGCGTACGCAAGGTCACGGGTGCGAAAATCTACGCGCGGGACTTCAAGGCGCGCGACTTCGACGGCTGGCCAAAAGAGGAAAACTGGCTTTACGCCCTGAGATGCAATTGCGTCGACAAGAAATTCGAAGGTTTCGATCTGGGCATATTGCCTCACGATCTGCGCCCCATCGCCGTGATATCGAACTCGACGCTGAACAATAATCGCGTCGCGCTTTCGACCAGGCAGGATCCGCTTCACAACCAGGATATCTTTCTTTTTGCCCAGGAAGGTGCGCCCGCCAATTGCTATGGTCAGCCTGCCGCCCTGCTGATTTTCGAAGACTTCGATACCTGGCGTCGCGCGAAAAAGCTGCTCGACTTCAACGCCTCCGTGATCCGCTATGGCGCCACGGTGCCGCCGGACGGTAAGCCGCCCCCCGTCTATTCATCGCCCAAGATTTACGTGCGCGACGACGAAAAGGCGTTTTCGAACCTCCTGATGGACGCGGACAAGCACGGCAATCCCACCCCGGCATTCGTCGACACATGCCACAACATGGCAAACCATGTTCGCGATGTGGCGGCGCGGCACGTCGAAAGCAGGGCGTGGCACCCGTTCGGGGCGGAATTCACGACGCCCGCGATCGATCCCATGTTCATGGAACCGGAAGCGGGGCTGGCCTGGTTTGAAGCGGACGCCGGTCGTCTGCACATGGTGCTGGGCTCGCAATCGCCGCGCGACGACGGCACTTCCGCGCTCAATCTGTTCTCGAACAGCAACATCCACGTTACCCACGTTCACGTGCTGGGCTGCTACCCGGGCGGCGGATTCGGCGGTCGCGACAAATCGTATTTCCCGCTCTATCTCGCGCTTGCGGCACCTTTCGCAAAGGGCGCCTTGCGCTGGCAGCAGTCACGTTATGAGCAGTTCCAGGTCGGGCTCAAACGCTCGGAAACCCAATTCACGGAATCCATCTGGGTCGACAACTCGGGGAAGATTCAGGCATTGGACAGTTCTTTCTGCCTGAACGGCGGTGGCAAGGAAAACCTTTCGGGCGCCGTTGGCGATCTGGCCGCCATGAGCGCGATGAGTTGCTACGACATTCCGCGCGCGATTGCACAAAGCTCCGTGACCTATACGTCGGAGGTCTTCGGAGGTTCGCAGCGCGGCTTTGGGGGCCCGCAGGCTTACATCGCCATCGAAACGCTGCTGGACGAGGCCGCGCACTCGCTGCACAAAAGCCCGTTCGATATCCGGCGCAGCAATCTGCTCGTCAAAGGCAGCGGCAAAACCCTGACTGGCGCGCCCATTCTGTTCGACCTTCAACTCAAGGAGCTGCTGATTCCGCTTGAAAATCATGCCTTGTGGCGCAGCCGGGAAAGCGTGCGCGCGCAACGACACAAGCAGCGGCTGCGCTATGGCGTCGGGCTTGCCATGTCGAATCAGGCGTACGGCACCGGCAAAGACCCCGTCTTCGCGATGGTTCAGATTCAGCCGAACGCGGGCGTGCGGGTGCTGACTCACTACACGGACATGGGCAACGGCGCGGCGACGACCTTGGGCCTCGCCCCCGCCACCTGGCTCGGACAAAACGCGCAAGAGATCACCATGAGCGAGGTGGAGGCGTTTGCCGCGATCCCGGGCTTCGACGTCTCGACGCTAGGCATATGGCCCGACAGCCGAAGCAAATCCATCTACAGCGCCTATGGCTCGTCGAGCGCCTGCCTCGGGGCATTCCAGCATTTTCAGGCAGTGGACCGCGCCGCCATGGTGTTGTTGTTGCAAAGCGTGCTGCCCGCCGCGCGCGCGATATGGGGTAGCTCGCGTATCGAACGGCAAGACGTGAAGTGGGTCAAGGCAAAGCTCACTACCGCTGGCCACCCGCCGATCAGCTGGCCGGCCTTGCTCGACAAGATCAATCGCTTGCAACTGCCCACCGTGGCCGCCGTCCATGTCACTTACGCGGGCGCTTTCTGGACGAGCAAATACGCATTCGAGTCGGGCGCCGTCGAGATGGACTGCGACTTCGTGGCAGTCGGCAACGACACGCACCATCTGCACAGCGTGCCGCACGGCGAAGTGATCGCACCGCCGAATGCCGTCGGCTTCGGGCGCACCAACTATGCACCCGCTGCCGCGCTGGTCGCGCTGTCCGTGAGCCCCGAGAGCGGGCGCGTGAGAGTCGAGCACGTCGTCACGACGCTCAGCGCCGGGCGCCTGATTTGCCCGGAGATCGTCGAAGGCCAGTCGCACGGCGCGGTGGCGATGGCGATGAGCAACGTGCTGAGCGAAACGTGTCCGCTGGGCAATGACGGCCCCGGCAACGGCACGTGGAATCTCGACCGGTACCTCATTACGCGCATGACCGACGTCCCGCGTCAGGAGTTGATCCCCCTGCCGCCGCCCGTGGGCAAGGAGCACCACAGCGCGCGTGGAATCGGCGAAGCCGTGATGTGTCCCATTGCGCCGGCGCTGTTGAATGCGCTGGCGATGGCGACCGGGCATCGCTTCACGCAAACGCCCGTCACGCCAGAGCAGATCCGGGGGGCCCTCACATGAGCGATGCAGGGATCCGGATTCACGTGAACGGGCACCCGGTCACGGTGCCCGCGGCCGATGCCGATATGAGCCTCGCCGAATTCCTTCACGAACGCCTCGATCTCACGGGCACCAAGGTTTGCTGCGGCATCGGCGTGTGCCGGGCGTGCACCGTAGGCATGCGCAGCAGCAGCGACGCGCTGATGGAAAAGACGCTGGCGTGCGTGACGCCCGTGAGCGCGGTCGCGAATCAATATGTCTTCACCGTCGAGAGCCTCGCGGACGGCAACCAGCTTTCACCGCTACAGCAAACCTTTCTCGAGTCGTTCGCGTTTCAGTGCGGCTACTGCACGCCGGGCTTCCTGATGGCGGCCACCGCCATGCTCGAACATCTGAAGGCGTATCGCATCGGCGCGGACCAGCTCGATGCGGCAATCGACATGTGGGTGGGCGGGAACCTGTGCCGGTGCACGGGGTACGTCAAGTACCGGGAGGCGATCCGCAAAGTCGCGCAACTGCAGATGAAACACGGAGGATGACAATGCCGGTCACACTCCGCCTCGCCGCCGCGTGCCTATTGCTTGCCGCGCCGCTCGCGGCCATGACGCACGAACAAACCTTGCTCGAATACGGCGATCAATGTGCGAGGGAGATCGGCGAAATGCCTCCGTTCGACTGCAATGACGGCACCGACATCCCCATTACGATCGACGGGAAGCCGCCCGGCCCACGCGAGTCACCGACGCATTGCGACAAGCCATCGCTGCTTTCTCCCGCTTCAGGAACAGCAGGACAATGCATGCCCTTTTCGAAGATATTGAATCTCTCGCGCGGCAATACGCAGATTTCGGCGTACTGTCGCCGCGACATCCTGCGCGACGACAAAGATCCTCACTATGACCTGGTGGTCGTCGTGGTGCATCACTCCGGCAGCGGTAAGACCTGCTGGTTCGCATCGAACCCACCGCCGCTTCCGAAGTCGAAAGCGGCGGTGCCCGCAAGCGGCATCGACGCCACACGCGTGCCGCCACCGAACGAGAGAGTGACGCCGGCCGGGCATCTCACCGCGGTGGAATTCTGGAAGTCACCCAAAGACGTTGCCGCCAGCAAGCCAGGCCAGCCTGGCTGCCTCCAATGTCACGATGCGGGGCCCGTCATCTTCAGCCCATATATCGGGCAGGTATGGGACAAGGTGCCCACCGATCCATGGGGAAAGTATTCGAGCATCGGCCCGGCTTTCTCGTCGTATCACCTCTGGACGATGAGCACGCCAGGTAACACGTGCATCGGTTGCCACCGCATCGGCAGCGAGCAGAGCTGCACGGCAGCTTATCTCCAGCTCTCGACTGGCGGGAAAAACGCGCCAGGCGGCAACGCGCTCGCCAACCGTTATCCGCTCAGCCACTGGATGCCGACCGACAACAACATGAGCAAGGTAGAGTGGGAGGCGGCCAACGTCGCATCGGTCAAAGCCTTGCTCGACTGCTGCGCCGACAAATCACATAAAAGTCCGAACTGCACCTTTACGCCCATGCCCGGTAACACGAATGGCAGGTAGCGTAGCCGCTCTGGCGTGACGCTTGGCCCGGCGGGCGCACGCCGGTCAGTTACACGCGGTGGCACACTGCGAGTTGCATGCGCACGCGCAGGCCCGCCGTTCGCGCAGTCGGCGGAATCCCCGCCCAGGTACCGCAACCGACGCCACAATATTCTTCTTCCCGAATCGTCATCACGGGTATGGAACCGCTGCACACCCCGAACCCGCTCACCGCGCAGGACCGCGAAATCGCCGACGCCGTTGCCCGCGAGCGCCCGAGGCTGCGCAATTTCATCCGTCGCCGGGTGATCGATCAGGACGAAGCCGAGGACATTCTCCAGGACGTATTCGAGGAACTGGTCGAAGCCTGGCGGCTGCCGGAGCCCATCGAGCAGGTGGGCGCGTGGCTCTTTCGCGTTGCGAGAAACCGCATCATTGACCGGTTCCGCAAGCGCAAGGAAACGCCGCTGCCCGACCAGGCGGACGACGACAGCGAGTACCGTCTGGACCTCGCGCTGCCTTCGCCCGACGCCGGGCCGGAAGCCGCTTACGCCCGCGCGGCGCTGCTCGACACGCTGCGCGCCGCGCTCGACGAGCTGCCCGCAAACCAGCGCGAGGTGTTCATCGCCCACGAACTGGACGGACGCAGTTTCAAGGAGATGGCGGCGGCAACGGGCATCGGCATCAACACGCTGCTCGCGCGCAAACGTTATGCGGTGCTGCATCTGCGCGAGCGACTGCGGTCGTCGTGGGACGGCTTCGAGTTTTGAACCGAAGGAGATATCGAATGAAGTTTCGCCGGAAAATATTCGCCAAGGCGCTGCTGATGGTCGTGGTCATCGCACTGCTGGGCGGCATCGTCATGGGCCTGTGGAACTGGATCGCGCCTGCCCTCGTCACCGATGCGCGCGCCATCGACTATCCGCACGCGCTCGGCCTGCTCGTGCTCTGCCGGATCCTGTTCGGCGGCTTTCGCGGTCACGGCGGCTGTCACCGGCACATGCGCCGGGAACACTGGCAACAGTGGCAAGCGTGGCAGCGCATGACGCCTGAGGAGCGCGAGCAGATTCGCAACGGGGCGACGCCGCCGGCGCAACAACCCACGCCCTGAACGACCGGCCATGCCGTGCGCTGGCACAATCCCGCTTCTCGTCGATCCGCAGGAACCATCCATGCCAGAAGTCGCCGCCCGTCCGTCACGCGTCGCGCCCCTCTTCGCCCTCCTTCCCTTCCTGCGTCCTTATGCGGGGCGATGGGCGCTCGCCTTCCTCGCGCTCGTGACGTCGGCGAGCGCGACGCTCGCGCTGCCCGTGGCGTTCAAATACCTGATCGATCGCGGCTTCGCGAGCGGGAACCGCGCGCATATCGACCGCTATTTCATTGCGCTCTTCGTCGTTTCGCTGATCCTCGCCGCGGCGACGGCGCTGCGCTTCTATTGGGTGTCCTGGCTCGGCGAGCGCGTGACCGCCGATTTGCGGCGCGCCGTGTACGGCCACGTGATACAGATGAGCCCGCAGTTCTTCGAGACCACGCAAACGGGCGAGGTGCTCTCGCGTCTCACCACCGACACGACCTTGATCCAGACGGTAGTGGGCACCAGCCTGTCGCTCGGCTTGCGCAACGTGCTCCTGATGATCGGCGGCGTGGCAATGCTGGTCGCGACGAGCCCCGTGCTGTCCGGCTACATCATCGCGACACTGATCGTGGTCGTCGCGCCCATCGTCATCTTCGGAAGGCGCGTGCGGCGGCTCTCGCGCGCGAGCCAGGACAAGGTTGCGGACGCAAGCGCTTTGGCGGGCGAGGTGCTCAATGCGATGCCGACCGTGCAGTCGTATTCACAGGAGGCATTCGAGGCAAAGCGCTTTGGCGGCGCGGTGGAAACGGCGTTTGAAACCGCGCTCAAGCGCATTCGCGCACGCGCCGGGTTGACGGCCGTGGTGATCGTGTTCGTGTTCGCCGCCATCGTGTTCGTGCTCTGGCTCGGCGCGCAGGCGGTGCTGGACGGCGAGATGACGGCCGGCCAGCTGTCCCAGTTCATTCTCTATGCGGTGTTCACGGCCGGCGCCGTTGGCGCGGTAGCCGAGGTCTGGGGCGATCTGCAGCGCGCCGCCGGAGCCACCGAACGCCTGCTGCAACTGCTCGCCGCGCGCTCGCCCGTGGCGCAGGCCGCGACCACCGTGCCGCTTCCCGCGCTCGGAGCAGGCATCCGCTTCGACAACGTGAGCTTCTCCTATCCGTCGCGGCCCGGCACTGCCGCCCTCAGCGAATTCTCGCTCGACGTGCGGCCGGGAGAGCACGTCGCCCTGGTGGGACCGTCCGGAGCGGGCAAGACCACGCTCTTTCAATTGCTGCTGCGCTTTTATGATCCGCAGTCGGGCAGCATCGGCATCAACGGCGTGCCGACGCAGCAGGTGTCGCTCGCGGCGTTGCGCCAGGCCATCGGCGTGGTGCTGCAGGAGTCCGTGATCTTTTCGGGCAGCGTGCTCGACAACATCCGCTACGGCACGCCGGATGCCACGCTCGAAGCCGTCCAGCGCGCCGCCACGATGGCCGCCGCCGCGGGCTTTATCGAGGCACTCCCGCAAGGCTACGACACGTTCCTCGGCGAGCGCGGCGTGCGCCTTTCAGGCGGCCAGCGTCAGCGCATCGCAATCGCCCGCGCGATCCTCAAGAACCCGCCCATTCTGCTGCTCGACGAGGCCACCAGCGCGCTGGACGCCGCGAGCGAGCGGCTCGTGCAAACGGCGCTGGACAATGCTGCGCAGAACCGCACGACGCTCGTCATCGCGCACCGCCTCGCCACGGTGCAGCAGGCGGACCGTATCGTCGTCATGGAAGAAGGCCGCATCGTCGCGCAAGGACGCCATGGCGAATTGCTGCAAACTTCACCGCTCTATGCGCAGCTCGCGGCGCTGCAGTTTGAAACGCAGCACCACGCGGCCCCTCGCAATTTCCATCACAACGCGATATAAAATGAGCGGTAAAAGAACGTCTCAAACCCTGCCGCTCGGAATGAAGCGATAGCACCGCAAAGCACTTCCAAACGAACCGGCGCTGTCACCGTCCCGGCTCTGTTGGGGCACGGTTTTTGCGCGCCACCGGGACTCACGGCCTTGCGATTTTGCAGATGGCCATATCGCCCACGTGTTTTGGGGGTGCGCAATGAATGCCGATCAATCAGGAGCCCCGCTCCTTTCGGAGGAAGACGCCCATCGCCAGCTGCGCCGCGCTGTCATTGCCAGCACGATCGGCACGACGATCGAATGGTACGACTTCTTTCTCTACAGTACGGTCACCGGGCTCATTTTCGCGAAACTGTACTTTCCTGAATCCGACCCGCTCGTCGGCACCCTCCAGGCCTTTCTGATCTACGCCGTGGGCTTCGTTGCCCGCCCGGTCGGCGCGGCCATTTTCGGCCACTACGGCGACCGCGTCGGCCGCAAGGCCACGCTGATCGTGACGCTGCTGCTCATGGGCTTCGCGACCTTCGCCGTGGCCTTTGTTCCGACTTATGCGTCGATCGGGATCTGGGGCGCGGTTCTGCTCACGGTGCTGCGCTTCATACAAGGTGTAGGCGTAGGCGGCGAATGGGGCGGCTCGGTGCTGATGTCGATGGAATGGGCGCGCACCAATTCGCACCGTGGCTTCGTCGCTTCGTGGCCGCAATTCGGTGTGCCGGCGGGACTCTTTCTCGCCAATCTCGCGGTGCTGGCCATCAGCCGGATTTCCGGCGATAACTTCACGACATGGGGATGGCGCGTGCCGTTTTTCCTGAGCATCGTGCTCGTTGCAATCGGCCTTTATATCCGGTTGAGCATTCTCGAAACGCCGATTTTCGCGAAGCTTCTCGCCGAACGCAGGATCGAGAAAACGCCGATGCTCGAAGTCATCCGCCGCCAGCCCAGGGACATCCTCCTTTCCGCGCTGGCGCGCATGGCCGAACAGGCGCCGTTCTACATCTACACCGCCTTCGTTTTCACTTACGGCGTCAAGACGCTGCACGTTTCGCGGGACCTCATGCTCACGGCCGTGATGGCGGCCGCCGTGCTGCAGCTCGTGACCATTCCGCTATTCGGGCACGTATCCGACGTGATTGGCCGCAAGCGCATGTACATGATCGGCGCCGTAGCCGTGGGCCTATTCGGCTTCATTTACTTCGCGATGGTCGATACGAGAAATCCGGCCTGGATTTTCGCGGCCGTCGTGCTTTCGCTCGTGCCGCATGCCATGCTCTATGGTCCGCAGGCGGCCCTCATCGCCGAATCGTTCACGGGGCGGCTGCGTTACAGCGGCGCCTCGCTCGGCTATCAGCTGGCTTCGGTGATCGCGGGCGGTCCCGCACCGTTGATCGCCACCGCGTTGTTCGCGTACTACCGCTCCGGCTACGCGATCGCCATCTACATTCTCGCGTGCGCGGTGATCAGCCTCTTCGCCGCCTGGCGCATGGGCGATTACACCAACAAGGACATTTCGCTCGAATACGACGACATGCGCACACAACGCGATCGCGGGCACGCTTCGCGGCCAGCATGAACGACGCCTGAAAAACGAAGCGCGCCCCTGCCTCATGATGAGCAGGGGCGCGCGCAGGTCATGCCGCTACAGCTTGCGATCCCGGGCGATCAGATCTTCGGCGCCGTGTCGAGCGCGAGACCCGTCACCGGATCGAGGTACAGCTTGCGGTCGTCGTGACCTTTGCCGCGGCGATCGAAGTCGAACATGCCCATCATGCTGCCCGACGTCGCATCGAACGAACCGCCGCCAATACGCTTGCCCTCAAGCCAGTTGTCCTCGATGAAGCGCACCACGGAGGCCTGGTCGATCAGCGTGTGGTCGACGTAGTTCTCCTTCGCCCACGGCGAGATCACCACGAACGGAATGCGCGTGCCGGGGCCGCAGCGGCCGTTCACCGGTTTGCCGTTCAAGCCGTTGGGCGCCGAACCCGTGCCGCAGATTCCGGGGCCATCGAGCTGGTCGGCAACCGAGTCGAACGATGCACTGGTCGGCAGCGCGTAGGCGTGGTCGTACCAGCCATCGGAGTCATCCCACGTCACGACAACGGCGGTCTCGTCCCATTCCTTCTGCTGCTGCAGGAAGTTGACCACCTTGGCGACGAAGGCCTGCTCGTCGAGCGGATCCGAGTAGCCAGCGTGACCGTCCTGGTAGGCCGGGGCCTTCAGGAAGCTCACGGCCGGATAATTGCCCGCCTTCACGGCATTGAAGAAGTCGTCGGAATCGTACTGGTGGTTCGCCGGATCAGGATTCCCATCCTTGCCCCTGCTATGCCCGATCGCGGCAATCGAGCTCGGGCGCAGATGCTGCGGATTCGACGTCGAAGCGTAGTACTGGAACCAGTTGTGATGCGGAATATAGTCGGCCGTTGCGGAGCCGACGACCGTCGACAGCGTGCTGCGCTTGCAGCCCGTCGTGCCGTTGCTGTTCGTCGTCGCGAGGTTGAAGCCGCCCATGAAGCCGCCCCACGAGATGTTGCGCTCGTTCAGCAGATCGCCGATGTTCTTGCCTTGCATTTGCGCCTGGTCGGTCGCGCTCGAGCAGAGATCGTAGGCCGGGTCGACGTCATTGATCATCGTGAAGCCGCCCTGGCCGTCGTTTACGTAGTACGAACCGGCAGCGGACGGCTGCTTCGTTGTCTTCACAACCTTCATGCCGTTGGTCTGCCCCGCGATCACTTCGAGCGCGCCCGGCGTCGAAGGCCCGTAGGTCGACGTGTACGCGTTGTCGCTCATCGCGAAGTGCTGCGCGTAGTTCCACAGCGCGGTGACCGTGTTGCCGTCGTAATAGCCCATCACCTGGCCCGTCGTGCCGAACGCGCTGGCCCCGCCGCTCGTGCCTCTACCCGTGTACTTCGGGAAGAGATCGGCCGCGCCGTTGTCGTAGGCTTGCTCCTCCGCCGTGTAGGCGTGGTTCTGGTCGGCCGTGGCCGCCTGCGTGCGATCGAGGCGGAAGGGATTGGACGCGCCCGCGCCATTCGCGGGATTCGTGTTCGGGTTGCTCGTCAGCAGCGTGCCCGAAAGGCCGTTCACCGAGGGCGTGCCGGGCTGCGCGTTGAACGCCGGCTCGCCGGACGGGTTGGTTGCGTGCGGATAAGTCGCGAAGTAATGGTCGAACGAAACGTTCTCGCCGTAGATCACGACCAGATGCTTGATCGGCGTGGCGGTGCGACCTTCGTGCGGCTGGTGGTTCCAGTCATGATCTTCACTGGCACTCCACGCGATTGTCGATGCGAACGCTGCAGCGGTGAGCGAACCCACTGCGATGTGACGCCATTGCATATTCGGCTCCAGGTTGGATTCGTATTGTCGGGATCACCGCGAAGCCGAGGCACAGGGAGGATCTAGTCCGCATCGTGGCGTCCATGCCAGTCGAATACGGTGGCTACACGGCTAGGGGATTAGAGCATCGGGGTATGAACACCTGGAGACAAACACCTTACGAAATATTTTCGATTGGGTGAGCCTGGCGTTCGAATCGGCGCAAGGGCGCGGCTTTGCGGCGCGAGCCAATGACCAGAAGGATGCGCTGGTTAGCAAACGAGGTGAAACGGGAACGGGGGAGTTGTGCGGACACGGGACGCGTCGCTGGTCACGCTGCAACGCTGCCGCGCTTAGATGAAGCTGAGGCCCCCGTTGACGGCAATCGTCTGTCCGGTGACGAAGCCGTTGCCGACCACCATCATCACGATCTGCGCGACTTCCTCTGCAGCGCCCAGCCGTCCGACGGGCAGTCGCTCGGCGATGTTCGCTGCCTTCAGCGGCGCGGCCATTTCGGTGTCGATGGGCCCCGGTGCCACGGCGTTCACGGTGATGCCTTCGCGGGCCACGCGCGCCGCATAGCCGCGAGTGAGGCCTTCGAGGCCCGCTTTCGACGCGTTGTAGTGAACACCGACCGCCCCGGCGCCGCGCGCCGCGACCGAAGAGAGATTGACGATGCGGCCCCAGCGGCGAGCGCGCATCCCAGGCAACACCGCCTGGGTGCAGAGAAACGCCGACTTGAGATTGACGGCGAGCGTATGGTCGAATTCGGCTTCCGTGAGCACGTCGATGTCGCGGAATGTTCCCGTGCCCGCGTTGTTCACGAGCACGTCGATCGCACCCAGGCCGCCTTCCACCTCGGCGACCATGCGCGCGACTTCATCTGCCGCCGATACGTCGGCGCGCACCGCCAACGCGCGACCCCCGGCGCCTTGAATCAGCGTCACGACCTGCGCGGCCTCGTCCGCGCGCTGCCGGTAATTCACGGCGACAGCCGCGCCGGCCGAGGCCAGCGCAACGGCGATGGCGCGTCCAATGCCGCGCGACCCTCCGGTCACCAGCGCAACGCGATTATTCAGATCGGGCAGCAGAACGGGCATATCGGCGGGCATGGCGGATTCCTCTCTCCAGCAAAACACTCCTGATTCACGATGTTTTCCGCGCAAAACACCCGTTTCGCGCGCTCACGGCGCCGTGCCGATGCCGCCGCCCGGGCCTGCCAGTTCACCGTATTCGCTCATTGCCGGGCCTTGCGCGGCATGGCGGGCGCTCGCGCGGCCGTGGCGAGCCAATGTGCCTTTGCGCAACCGTGCACGGCGCCGCGGACCGGAAACCGGGTCCATGTAAAACATGACGAGCGTGCCTGCCGCGGCCGCTGCCGCAAGATGGATCAGAGCCTTCATGGATGCCTCTCGATGGTTGCAACGCATGCAAAGCGCGGACATCGGCGCGTTCGCTGCAATGGCCCCAAACGCCGGTTCATTCGGTCCGCGCCCACATTATGCCGCTGAGACGGCGCTGCCATCGCGGCGTTGCCGTACCTTTCGGAAATGCCCCACGGCGCGGGGCGTTTGGGCTCTGTGGCGGGAACGGCACGTTCAACTAGTATTTGATGTTCCGCTTTTGCTGGCGGCCTTCCTGCTTCGTATTGCGCTTGTCTTGCCGGCATTGGGCGTTGCTCTTCTCGTTCGCGGCCCGGCAGTCGACCTTGGTCGAGCGCGCCTGTTGTTTGGCCGCCTGGTTGACGTTCCTGCCTTGCTGGCGCTGTTGCGACTGAGTGGTTGCAAGCGCGCCGCCCGATAGCGTGAGGAGTCCGGCTGCGGCCAGCATTGCAGCGGTGCGCATCCAACGTCCGCATCCTGATTCGACCATTTTCGCTCTCCCTCGTTGTCTGGTTGAAACGGCGGTCAACTGGCGCTGAGCGGCCCGGTGCAGAGAGCACTCACTGGGCTGAAGAGAATGCGCAGGCAGGGCCGGTCAGCAGCCATGGATGGTGGCAGGCGCGAAAACGGCGTCAATTGGACCTTAGCCCTACGGCATGCAGAGAGGCGCGCAACGGGAAGCAGGCGCACCTCGCGCCTTCAGGCATCCCCCTCATCCCACCGCTCGTCCCTCACCTGCACGACGCCGGCCTCCACGCGCACCGCGAATACCGCAACGTCTTCATACGCAGGCGGTGCAAGCACCTTCCCCGTCTTGATGCAAAAACGCGCGCCGTGGCGCGGACAAATGACCACATCGTCCTCCACGTCGCCGCCGGTGAGCACGCCGCCGTCGTGCGGACAGGTGTCCTCGATCGCGTAACAGGTCCCGCCGAGATTGAACACCGCGACCTGTGTGCCGTCCACGTCCACGCTGCGCACCGAGCCCGGCGGAAAATCGCTCAATGAGGCCACGTCCACCCAATCTGCCATGTCAAAGCATCCCCAGTTGCAGCAGGGCCGCTTCGGACATGCGCGCTCGTGTCCATGGCGGATCCCACACCAGCTCGACACTCGCCGCGCTTACGCCTTCAACGTCGCGCACGCAGTCTTCGACGGTCGCCGGAAACGTCTGCGCAACGGGGCACCCCGGCGCGGTCAGCGTCATGTGGATCGTCACGCGCCCCGCCTGTGCATCCACGTCCAGCCGATAAACGAGCCCGAGATCGTAGATATTGACCGGAATCTCCGGATCGAACACCGTGCGAAGCGCCTCGATCACGCGTTCGCGCAAGGCGCTGCTCGCGGCCGAATTGGGTTCATTGCGCGGGTGGCTCTGCAAAGTGCTATCGGTGCTCATCGTCATGCCTTTCCTTGCACGCGTGCCGCGCGCTCATTCGGTGGAGACCGTGCCGCGCTCGTCGCGCAACGCGGCGTGCAGCGTATGCCACGCGAGCGTCGCGCACTTGACGCGGGCGGGAAACTCGCGCACCCCTGCCAGCACCGCCAGCTTGCCGAGCCCTTCATCGGGCACGGGCCGGTCAGCGGGCGCCGTCGCCATTGCGTGGAAGCGTTCGAATAGCGCTTCCACTTCCGCTTGCGTGCGGCCCTTGAGCGCCTCAGTCATCAACGAAGCCGAAGCCGTTGCGATCGCACAGCCCGCGCCCTCGAACCCGGCGTCCTTGACGACGCCCTCTTCGATACGCAGGTACAACGTGATGCGGTCGCCGCACAACGGGTTGTACCCTTCGGCGCAATGGTTCGCGCCGGGCACGGCGCGGCAGTTTCGCGGCCTCCGGTAATGGTCGAATATGGTTTCCTGATACAGCTCGCGTAGATTGCTCATAGCGGGAACATCTCCTCCACGCGCGCGAGGCCGTTCACCAGCGCGTCGATGTCGGCGCGCGTGTTGTACAGCGCGAACGAGGCGCGCACCGTGGCGGGCACGCCATAGCGCGCCATCACCGGCATCGCGCAATGATGTCCCGTGCGCACCGCCACGCCGCACTGATCGAGTATCGTGCCGATATCGTGGGCATGCGCGTTGTCCATGACGAACGAGACGATACCCAGCTTATCCATGGCAGTCCCAATCATTCTCACATGTCGATTCGCTCGGAGCGCATCGTCCGCATAGGCGAGCAGATCGGCCTCGTGCCGCTGCGCCGCTTCAAGGCCAATCGCGCTCACATAATCGAGCGCCGCCGCAAGCCCGATCGCCCCCGCGATATCCGGCGTGCCCGCTTCGAAGCGCCACGGAATGACGTTGTACTCGGTCTTCTCGAAAGTCACGGCGCGTATCATGTCGCCGCCGCCCTGCCACGGCGGCATGACCTCGAGCAGCGCGGCCTTCGCGTACAGCGCGCCAATGCCGGTCGGCCCGTAGACTTTGTGCCCCGAGAACGCATAGAAGTCGCAATCGAGCGCGGTCACATTCACGCTCAGATGCGCGATCGCCTGAGCCCCGTCGATCAGCACCGGCACGCCACGCGCATGCGCAAGCTCGATCAGCCGCGCGACCGGATTCACGGTTCCCAGCGCGTTCGACGCATGCGCGAGCGCGACGATGCGCGTGCGCGCCCCGAGCATGTGCTCGTATGCATCGACGTTGAGCGCCCCCTCATCGTCGATGGGGACCACCTTCAGCACCGCTCCTGTCTGCGCGCAGACGAGTTGCCAGGGCACGATATTCGAGTGGTGCTCCATCGCCGTGATGAGCACCTCGTCGCCGGGCTGCAGGCGCGGCCGCGCGAAGCTTTGCGCGACGAGGTTGATCGCCTCGGTGGTACCGCGCGTATAGACGATTTCCCGCTCGCTAGCCGCGTGAATGAAGCGCGCAATGCGTGCGCGCGCGCCTTCGTACGCATCGGTCGCGCGCTGCGACAGCAAGTGCACGCCGCGATGGACGTTGGCGTTGTCATGCTCGTAATAGGCCTCTATGGCGGCAATCACGCTCGCGGGCTTTTGGGTGGTGGCGGCGTTGTCGAGGTAGACGAGCGGCCGGCCATGCACGCTTTCGCGCAAGATCGGGAAGTCGCGACGCCATGCCATCACGGTTTGCGCGTCGGGAAGACTCACCGGTTCGATCAGGTTCATGAAAGTCCCCGCAGGCATTCGCCACCGGGCAGGCGCGCCAGCAATCGCTGCGTGAGCCGGCTGCGCAGCGCCGCATTATCCACGCGGTCCACACTCGCGCGCGCGAACGCCCATACGAGGAGCGCGCGCGCCATGCGTTCGTCGATACCGCGCGAGCGCAGATAAAAGAGCGGATTCTCGTCCAACTGGCCGACGGTCGCGCCGTGCGTGCATTTCACGTCGTCGGCGTGAATTTCCAGTTGCGGCTTCGTGTCGATCTCGGCGTTGCGCGAGAGCAGCAGGTTGTCGTTTCCCTGGTGCGCGTCGGTCTGCTGCGCGTCCTGGTGAACGATCACGCGGCCATCGAACACGCCATGCGACGCACCATCGAGCACGCCCCGGTAGTATTCGCGGCTCGTGCCGCGCGGCATTTCGTGGTCGATACGCGTGTGGTGGTCAACGTGCTGCCGCGCGGTGACGAAGTACAAACCGTTCAGATCGACGTGGGCGTCTTCTGCGCCGAGCCGGGTGTCGATCTGCGTGCGCGACAGCGCGCCGCCAAACGCGAACGAATGCGAGGTGAACTGGCTCGCCCGTTGCTGCGAAACGCCGATGTGCGCGATATGAAAGGCGCTGCGAGCCTCCTGCTGGATTCGGCAATGCTCGACCCTGGCTTCGTCGTCGACGATGATCTCCGTTTCGGTATTGACGAGATAGGCTTCGTCGCTGATGCCGGTGAACTGCTCGACGATCGAACAGCGCGCGCCCCGTTCCGCCACCACCGCATTGAACGAATGCATGGCGAGCGTGGCTTCGCTGCTGAAGAACAGCACATGGATCGGCCAGTCTATCGCGCAGCCGGGCGGCAGCACGACCACATAGCCGTCGCTGCGAAATGCGGCGTTGAGCGCCGCGAAGCCGTCCTCCGGCGCGCGGCGCGCCATGATCGCCTCCAGACGATCAGGAATCCTGCGCATGGCCTGGGCGAGCGAGCCGATGAACGCCCCTTGCGGCAACGGCGGCAAAGACGACAGCTTCGGCACGTGGCGGCCGTTCACGAACACGAGCCGGCCAGCCGCCTCGGCGGGCACGAGATCGTCGATCAGGCGCGCGTAGTCGGCATGTGTGCCATCTGATGGCACGAAATTCCAGTGCGGTTTCGTAATCGGCGTCACGTTGGTGTATTTCCACGCTTCCAGTTGCGTACCGGGAAAGCCCAGCGTTTCGAAACGGTCGAACGCGTGGCGCCTCGCCTTGCGCAACCAGGGCAGCTCGACGCCCGCCAATGTTCCCGCCATCGTGCGGAAAGCCCCGCGGTAATGCTCGCGCGTTGATTCGCTCATCGTTGCTCCCTGCCGGACGCGGGGTATGCCGCCCCGGCTTCCAGCCCATCATTTTCGTGCGCACCGAGCCAGCCATAGCCCTTGCTTTCCAGTTCGCGCGCAAGCTCGCTCGTGCCGGAGCGCACGATGCGCCCCTGCGACAGCACGTGCACGTGGTCCGGCACGATGTAGTCGAGCAAGCGCTGGTAGTGGGTAACCAGTACGATGGCCCTGTTGGCGTCGCGCATCTGGTTCACGCCGCGGGCGACCACTTGCAGCGCGTCGATATCGAGGCCGGAGTCGGTCTCGTCGAGTATGGACAGACGCGGCGCCAGCACGGTCATTTGCAGCACTTCGTTGCGCTTTTTCTCGCCGCCCGAGAATCCTTCGTTCACGCCGCGGTACAGGAGGTCTTCCTTCATTTCCATGTCCGCGAGCTTCTGCTTCACCAGGGCGAGAAAATCCATCGCGTCGAGTTCCGGCTCGCCGCGATGCCTGCGCTGCGCATTGAGCGCGGCCTTGAGCAGATAGATATTGCTCACGCCCGGTATTTCCACCGGATACTGAAAGGCGAGAAAGATCCCCCGGCGCGCGCGTTCATCGGGCGCGAGCGCGAGCAGGTCGCAGCCGTCGTACTGCACGCTGCCCCCCGTGACCACGTAATGCTCGCGCCCCGCCAGCACATGGGCGAGCGTGCTCTTGCCGGAGCCGTTCGGCCCCATGATCGCGTGCACCTCGCCCGCATTCACGTGCAGATCGAGACCACGCAGGATCGGCTTGTTTTCCACTTCGACATTCAGATTGCGGATTTCCAGCATTCGTCGCTCCCTGTCAACCTACACTGCCCTCCAGGCTCACACCCAGCAGCTTCTGCGCTTCCACGGCGAACTCCATGGGCAGTTCCTTCAGGACGTCCTTGCAAAAGCCATTGACGATCATCGACACCGCGTCTTCTTCGGAAAGCCCGCGCTGCTGACAATAGAACAACTGATCTTCGCCGATGCGCGACGTCGTGGCTTCGTGCTCGACCTTCGCGCTCGGATTCTTCACCTCGATATAGGGAAACGTGAAAGCGCTGCATCGATCGCCGAGCAACAGCGAATCGCACTGGGTGTAATTGCGCGCGTTCTGAGCCGAGCGCGCCATTTTCACGAGCCCGCGGTACGCATTCTTGCCGCGCCCCGCCGATATCCCCTTCGAAATCACCGTGCTGCGCGTATTGCGCCCGATGTGAATCATCTTCGTGCCGGTGTCGGCCTGCTGGTAGTGATTGGTGAGCGCCGCCGAATAGAACTCGCCAATGGAGTTATCGCCCTGCAAGATCACGCTCGGGTATTTCCATGTGATGGCGGAGCCGGTTTCGACTTGCGTCCACGAAATCCTGGCGTTGGCTTCGCGGCAGTCGCCACGCTTGGTCACGAAGTTGTAGATGCCGCCGCGTCCTTGCGCGTCGCCGGGGTACCAGTTCTGCACCGTCGAATAGCGGATTTGCGCGCCCTCCAGGGCAACGAGTTCGACCACGGCGGCGTGCAGCTGGTTTTCGTCGCGCATTGGCGCGGTGCAGCCTTCCAGATAGCTCACATAAGCCCCTTTGTCGGCCACGATCAGCGTGCGCTCGAACTGGCCCGTGTTGCGCGCGTTGATGCGAAAGTACGTGGATAGCTCCATCGGGCAGCGCACGCCCGGCGGGATGTAGCAAAACGAGCCGTCGCTGAACACCGCCGAATTGAGCGTCGCGAAGAAATTGTCGGTGTAAGGCACGACCGAACCCAGATACTGGCGCACGAGGTCGGGGTGATCGCGCACCGCATCGGAAAACGAGCAAAACACAATGCCCAGCTCCCCGAGCTGCCGCCGGAATGTCGTGGCGACGGAAACGCTGTCGAACACCGCGTCCACGGCCACGCCCGCCAGCATTTCACGCTCCTGAAGCGGCACGCCCAGCTTTTCGTACGTTCGTAGCAGTTCCGGATCGACTTCGTCCAGACTCGTCGGCCGCGTCGCCTGCGTGCGGGGCGCGGAGTAGTAGGCGATGTCCTGGAAGTCGATCGGCGGATGCTCGATGCTCGCCCAATGCGGCTCCGTCATCGTGAGCCAATGCCGGTAGGCGGCGAGCCGCCATTCGAGCATGAACGCCGGTTCCTGCTTGCGCGCGGAGATGAGCCGGATGACGTCTTCGGATAAGCCGCGCGGCAAGGTGTCCGCCTGCACGTCCGAAACGAACCCGTGCCGGTATTCCCGCCGCAGCATTTCCTCGATTCTGGTCGCGTGTGTATCCATGACGTTATTACGGTCTCCTTGATACTCAGGATTTCATTCTAGAGCCGCTGTCAAAACCCTGGCATGGCCGGGGTTAAGCGCGCTCTGGCGCAACGCGTACGGGTGGAAACCCAGGCATGCGCGATGCGAAAGACCCTGCTGACGTTGGAGGAACGACAGCGCATGATGGGCTCACTGTCGATATGGTCGCCTTCGAGGCGCTCACTGCGGCTGGCTACGCGAGTTGCGTCATTCAACGCCGGGACACTGGTCCTTACCTGCTGCCGCGCGATACGCCCCCGCGCCATTCGCGAAGTCCTCCATGAATACGACCAGGGGAAAAAAGGAGCAGCCATGAACTCACATGAGGCACTCATCTGGGGCGCGATCGTCTGCATGCCGCTCGGCGCCGCTTGCATGCTCCCTGCCGCGCAGGCCCAGACCGAAGCGCATCCAACTGACCATTCGGCAGCGCCTCCGATGGTGAAACCCCCAGCGGCGGCTCCGGGCGCAGCGAGTGCAACGAACCCCGACAACATGCCCGTAAAGAAGCCGAAAGGCCCCGCCGCGAACGACGACATGATGCGCAGCGACCCCGCCAGCGCGTCCAAGGCGAAATAGCGGAAAAAGAGTTAACGCGAGCCGCGCAAAGCTCTACCCTTAAGCAAGGGTGAACCCGCAAAAACGGTCGCCCCTGAACAATGAAACTCGCGGAGGACCAGGATGAGAATCGAATTTACGAGTCGCCGTCACGCCGTGGCGGCCGCGCGCGTTGCGTTCGAGGCCCACGTGGATGACCGCCCGGTATGGTGCAGCGTATCGCTCGATGCGCTGAACGATCGCTTCGGCAATACCGGCACTTCGGCGCATGCACTCTTGAGCGCGTTCGAGGCGAATCGCCCCAGCATCGAGCTGGCAGCGCGCCATGCACTGGAGAAAAACGGGGGGCAGTCGGTAGAACTGGAAACGCGCGATCTCGAATGAGTCGCTGCTAGTGACCGCCGCGCCGCGCGCTGCCGTGCGGCGCCATTCATGTCGCACACCGCACTATCCATGCGCTTCTGGCGATGAGCTTCGCCAATCGCCCTGGCCGGCGAGCTTTGCGCCGCCGCGGTGTCCACGTGGGACGGCTTGCCGTTGACATCCGCTCGTGATGTCCGGCCGGCTTGACGGCTCAACTGTCGGGCGGCCGTGCGGGCACCTCCTGCCAGCCGCCGGGGCAGGACTGCACGTAGGGGTAGTAGGTCTGGGACGCCACACAGTAGTACCAGACGCCGAATTGCGGCGCGCCGCCGCCCTGTCCACCCTGTTGCTGGTACGGGTCGTATACGGCGGGGGTGCTGCCTTGATCCTGTACCTGGCCTTGCTCGATCCATTGCGTGGGTTGCGAGAAGTCGCCGGAAACGTATGGGTAATAGACGCTGGCGACATACGGCGGATAGTAATACGGATAGAACGGATAGCCGTAGACGAAACCCGGGCCGAAGTAGAAGCCGACGCTCGCCGAACCGCAGCAGCCATACCAGCCGTGAGAGTGGCCGCCATGGTACCAGCCGTAGCCGTGGTAGTAACCGCCGTGATAGTAACCGCCATGGT
>NZ_JAYMRY010000059.1:0-33413 GCF_038900695.1 Paraburkholderia sp. JHI2823
TCTTCGGGCGATAAATCGCTATCGCGAGGATTGCCATTTTCGCTACCCCGGCAAGGTGCGCTAGCCGAATTAGCGGACAGATTAGCGCTGCTGTGGACGCCGCTAGCGGAAATTGCGAGCGACAACAGCCGCAGAGCGCCCCAGATCCTCGTCGATCACTTCGATCTCCTTCCAGCCCAACTGGTGCAGACGATCCTGCATCGCATACTGCAGCTTCTGGCTCTCCAGATTGTGGCTGACCTGGTAGGCCGACGACTGGCGCACGTACAGCATGGCCTTGCGCGTCAGATGCTGTGCCCGAATCTTGTCACTCATCGCGCAGCTCCGGCTCGTGTACGACGGCGAACAGGCCGCGACGGTGTTGCCGCAGCAGTTGCGCCAGCAAACGCACCGTCTCCTGCCGCACCTCCTGCGGCAGGTGCGTCCACTGTGGCGTCTTCGGAAAAGGATGAAACAGGTCGAGTTGAGCGCCCGGTTGCGGGCTGGTCTGGCGTCGCATCAGCACCTCCTGTACGGAGCAAAGGATGGTGCTCGGCTTGTACCATATCGCGCTGCCCGGCAGCCGGCGCCGGCGCCAGCAGGTACTTCAGTTCCCTCAATGCTTCACAGCTGACGGCGGGAGACGTTGCGGAAGTAATGCGACAGCAGGCAACGGGATCGAACATCCATTGCGGCACCTCCAGCAAGCCCGCCGTGTCGAACGGCTCTCGCGCACAGCGCAGCACTGACTCGCCGTTCTTCCTTTCTATCGTGGTGAAAATCCATACCGTGTGCCTGTACCATGGGTGCCAACGATAGAGAACTTCCCTTGACTCGGTGATATGGGTGTTGTGTTGACGGCTTGTACAACCAGAGACGACCTCATTCGAGTCTGGAAGACCGCACGCCGGATGAGGCATGCCTACATATCCGAGGCCGAAGATGCCTACCGTGGCACTTCCCTCACGCAGTTTCTGGAGCAGTTCGTTCCGACTTTATTCACGCCTGTCCGATGCCGGTTCGACTCACTATTGTCGATCCAAAATCCATCGGGCGCAGTCGTCCGCCCAATGAAGCCCTTGGGCCCGCGCAAGGCCCAACGCGTGGGCGCCTTTCTGATAGAGATGGAACTCGTACGGGCGACCGTGCGCCGCTAGCCGTTCGGCATAGCGAATCGAATGTTCGGAGGCAACCTCTACGTCCTCGGAGGTATGCCAGATAAATGTGCGAGGCGTCGTCGCACCAATTGCGTGGACCGGGCTAAATGCACGGCGCCAATCCGTATCTTGGTGGTGCCAGCCGAGAAAGTTCCGTCTCGTCTCGTCGTGACCCAGCGGCTCCATGAGCGTAAGTACGCCGTAGCAAAGCACGCAGAAGTCTGGCGCAGCGTCAAGATCTACATGCTGATCAACGCCGTGCTCGACAAGCATCTCCCGACCGGCGCCAGTGGCGAGCACTGCGGCCATATGCGCGCCCGCCGACGTGCCGATAAATCCGATGCGGTCCGAACGAAATCCAGATTCCCCTGCGACCCCGCGTGCAAGACGCATGGTGCTCAGGACGTCTGTACACATGGCACGTAAGTCGTAACCTTCCGATCCTAAACGAAAGGTCGGCACAAGTACCGTGAATCCGAGTCCGGAAAACCATTCTCCATAGTCGCGTCCGGATTTCTGAGAGAGAAACGTGTATGCCCTGCCCGCGAGCGCTATCAGTGCGTACCCATTGTTGCGAGCTGGGGCCGGAAACCAAACATCCACCGTCACGTCGCGCTGTCGGTCGCCCGCTAGCGCAAACGGCGCAGTGCCACGATAGAGACTGAAACGACGTGTACTCATAGATGTCCTCCGTCCGTATTCACGCCCGTCACCTGGCCCGAGCCTCGTCGATCACGAACTCACTACCGGCCAATGCTTCTGCAGGATTGATCGGAATAGACTCGCGCTGCAGCGCGCGCACGCATGCGTCGACTCCCTCAAGCAGGCAATCGACCCGCGTTGGGTCGAGCCGGTTCTCGGCAAGCAGTCGACAAGCACCTCACGGTAGAACCGCATGATAGGACGATGGGGCGCTCGTAGCGAGGGGCAAGTTTTACGCCATCGTCAAGCGCTTTCTCATTGATCAAGGATCCTAACTTCTCTGTGCCCGACGTCACGCAAGGACCATGCCTGCCTTACCCAGGCGCGGAAGATGTTTCCTGCATGCATCGTCATCCCGATCGTAATAGGTGTGTCACGTTGCCTTCCTGAATTGTCTGGATTGTGACAGCACGGCGCGTTGCATCCCGCATCGTCATGGTGCTCTCATCCCCGTGGCGTTCATCTCGCGCGCTCCGACAAAGGAGCGTCCAGGCATGTGCGCCGCTGGTCCTTGAAACCCTTATACATGGCCTCGTCCCGTTTGCCAAATGATGGCCTACTGCAAGCAGGTGCTGGATTGCATATATACATTCGGCCTGTTGACGGCACCGTTGCGCCTGGCCCCCATGGATTTCGCCCGACGACTCCTTCTTATATCCACTGACGTTGTCCGCGAATTTCGTATCCGCGACCTTCGACGCCGGTTTAGTGCGCCTGTGCCCGCGGTTGGCACGAACCTTGTTACTTGAGACCGCCAAACGCCGACAGGGGGCGCCCGGAGACGCCACCGTATGCCGGCGTCGCAGGGCCGAAGGCCATCAAGGAACCACACAGTGATCGAAACGTTTTATGAAGTCATGCGACGCCAGGGGATTTCGCGCCGCAGCTTCCTCAAATTCTGCTCGCTGACGGCGACGTCGCTCGGCCTCGGGCCCGCGTTCATGCCGAAGATCGCCCACGCGATGGAGACCAAGCCGCGCACGCCGGTGCTCTGGCTGCACGGGCTCGAATGCACGTGCTGCTCGGAGTCGTTCATCCGTTCGGCGCACCCGCTGGCGAAAGACGTCGTGCTCTCGATGATCTCGCTCGGCTACGACGACCTGTTGATGGCCTCCGCGGGGCACCAGGCCGAGGCGATCCTCGAGGAAGTGATGACGAAGTATCGCGGCAACTACATCCTCGCGGTCGAAGGCAATCCGCCGCTGAACCAGGACGGCATGAGCTGCATCATCGGCGGCAAGCCGTTCGTCGATCAGTTGCGCCGCGTGTCGAAGGACGCGAAGGCCGTGATCTCGTGGGGCTCGTGCGCGTCGTGGGGCTGCGTGCAGGCGGCGAAGCCCAATCCGACGCAGGCGGTGCCGATCCACAAGGTCATCACCGACAAGCCGATCATCAAGGTGCCCGGCTGCCCGCCGATCGCCGAGGTGATGACGGGCGTGATCACCTACATGCTCACGTTCGACCGCATGCCGGAGCTGGACCGCCAGGGCCGCCCGAAGATGTTCTACAGCCAGCGCATTCACGACAAGTGCTACCGCCGTCCGCACTTCGACGCGGGCCAGTTCGTCGAGTCGTGGGACGACGAAGCGGCACGGCGCGGCTACTGCCTCTACAAGGTCGGCTGCAAGGGCCCGACGACCTACAACGCCTGCTCGACCGTGCGCTGGAACGGCGGCACGAGCTTTCCCATTCAGGCGGGCCACGGCTGCATCGGTTGCTCCGAGGACGGGTTCTGGGACAAGGGCTCCTTCTACGACCGGCTCACCCAGATCAACCAGTTCGGCGTCGAAGCGAACGCCGACAGGCTCGGCGGCACCGCGGCCGTCGTGGTGGGCGCCGGCGCCGCGGCGCATGCGGCCGCTTCGGCGATCCAGCGCGCCAGGTCGAACCACGACGCGAAGCAAGACCGCGACAGCCGATAGCTGCATCTAGCGCCCCGCGCCGGGGCGCCGCCGACAAGCACAGGAAGCAGCACAGGAAAAAACAAGCATGACAGCCATTTCCACCCAGGGGTTCCAGCTCGACAACAGCGGGCGGCGCATCGTCGTCGATCCGGTCACGCGCATCGAAGGCCACATGCGCGTCGAGGTCAACGTCGATTCGAACAACGTGATCCGCAACGCCGTCTCCACCGGCACCATGTGGCGCGGACTCGAAGTCATTCTCAAGGGCCGCGACCCGCGCGACGCGTGGGCGTTCGTGGAGCGCATCTGCGGCGTGTGCACGGGATGTCACGCGCTCGCCTCCGTGCGCGCCGTCGAGGACGCGCTCGACATCCGCATCCCGCCGAACGCGCACCTGATCCGCGAGATCATGGCGAAGACCTTGCAGGTGCACGACCACGTGGTGCACTTCTACCATCTGCACGCGCTCGACTGGGTCGATGTGGTCTCGGCGCTTAAGGCTGACCCCAAACTCACGTCCGAATTGCAGCAACGCATCTCGCCCGCGCATCCGATGTCGTCACCGGGCTATTTCCGTGACGTGCAGACGCGCCTGCGCAAGTTCGTCGAAAGCGGCCAGCTCGGTCCGTTCATGAACGGCTACTGGGGCAACCCCGCCTACGTGCTGCCGCCAGAAGCGAACCTGATGGCCGTGACGCACTACCTCGAAGCGCTCGACCTGCAAAAGGAGTGGGTGAAGATCCACACGATCTTCGGCGGCAAGAATCCGCACCCGAACTACCTCGTAGGCGGCGTGCCGTGCGCGATCAACATCGACGGCGATCTGGCCGCTGGCGCGCCGATCAACATGGAGCGCCTGAACTTCGTCAAGTCGCTCATCGACGAAGCGATCACCTTCTGCCGCAACGTCTATGTGCCCGATCTGCTTGCGATCGGCACGATCTACAAGGCGCGCGGCTGGCTGCATGGCGGCGGCCTCGCCGCGACCAACGTGATGGACTACGGCGCGTATCCGCTCGTCAACTACAACCCGTCCACCAACCAGATGCCGGGCGGCGCGATCCTCAACGGCGACTGGAACACGATCCTGCCAGTCGATCCGCGCGACCCCGAGCAAGTGCAGGAGTTCGTTGCGCACTCCTGGTATCAATACCCGGACAACGACCGCGGGCTGCATCCGTGGGACGGCATCACCGAGCCGCATTACGAACTCGGGCCCAACACGAAGGGCACGCGCACCGCGATCGAGTCGATCGACGAGAGCGCCAAATACTCGTGGGTCAAGTCGCCGCGCTGGCGCGGGCACGCCATGGAAGTCGGACCGCTTGCGCGCTACATCCTCGGCTACGCGCATGCGCAGCAGGGCAACACGCATTGCGGGCGCATCAAGGAGCAGATTGAAGCCTCGCTCGTTGCGGTGAACCATGACATGCCGAAGCTGCTTGGCTTGCCGGAAACCTCGCTCGGCGCGAAGCAACTGCTGCCGACCACCATCGGCCGCACGCTCGCCCGCGCACTCGAAGCGGAGTATTGCGCCGAGATGATGGCGGACGACTGGCAAAGCCTCATCGACAACATCCGCAACGGTGACACCTCGACCGCGAACGTCGACAAGTGGGACCCTTCGACGTGGCCCGCCGAAGCGAAGGGTGTGGGCGCGGTCGCTGCGCCGCGCGGCGCGCTCGGCCACTGGATCAGGATCAAGGACGGCCGCATCGAGAATTACCAGTGCGTCGTGCCGAGCACCTGGAACGGCGGCCCGCGGGACGCGAAAGGGCAGATCGGCGCGTTCGAGGCGAGCCTCATGAACACGCCCATGGCGAACCCCGAGCAGCCTGTCGAGATCCTGCGCTCGCTGCATTCGTTCGATCCTTGCATGGCGTGCTCGACGCACGTGATGAGCGAGGACGGCGCCGAAATGACCGCCGTGACCGTGCGCTAACTCGACCAGGCCGCGACGACGCCTGCGCTTGCCGGCGCCGTGGTGGCCACGAAAGGATGATGACCATGCAATCGTATTTCCGACGCGAAGAGGCGCGCGACACCGTTCCGCCCGCCGAGGCGATTTACGTGTACGAAGCGCCGGTGCGTATCTGGCACTGGATCAACGCGGCGTCGATCGTGGTGCTGGCGGTGACCGGCTACCTGATCGGCTCGCCGCTTCCCACGCAGCCCGGCGAGGCGAGCGCGCATTTTCTGATGGGCTATATCCGCTTCGCGCATTTCACCGCCGCCTACCTGTTCGCAATCGGACTCGCGGGCCGCGCGTATTGGGCCATTGTCGGCAACCACCACGCGCGCGAAATGTTCTGGGTGCCGGTGTTCTCGCGCGAGTATTGGCTCGACACGTTCGCGATGCTGCGTTACTACGCGTTCCTCGGGCCCACGCCGCGCCAGTTCAGTGGACACAATCCGTTGTCGCGATTCGCGATGTTCTTCGTGTTTCTGCTGGTCTCGCTCTTCATGAGCGTGACCGGTTTTGCGCTGTACGGAGAAGGCGCGCAGGCGGGTTCGTGGCAGCAGATTGCGTTTGGCTGGGTACGTCCGCTGCTCGGCCAGTCGCAAGGCGTGCACACCTGGCACCACCTCGGCATGTGGGCGATCCTGATCTTCGTGATCCTGCATGTCTATGCGGCAATCCGCGAGGACATCATGGGCCGGCAGAGCGTGGTCGGCTCGATGATCTCGGGCTACCGCACGTTCAAGAAGTGAGGCCGCGATGCTGACTTCCCCGCAAAGCGGCGCGCCCGCCATCGTCGTGCTCGGCATCGGCAACGTGCTGTGGGCCGACGAGGGCTTTGGCGTGCGCTGCATAGAGGCGCTTCAACAGCGCTTCGAATTCGCCCCGCACGTGAGCCTCATGGATGGCGGCACGCAAGGGCTGTATCTGGTCCAGTACGTCCAGGCCGCCGACAGCCTGCTGATTTTCGACGCCATCGATTACGGTCTTGCACCCGGCACACTGAAGGTCGTTGAGGATGACGAAGTACCGGCGTTCCTTGGCGTTCGCAAGATGAGCCTGCACCAGACCGGCTTCCAGGAGGTGCTGATGCTCGCGCGCCTGACCGGCCGGTATCCGCGCCGCGTGTTGCTGGTCGGCTGCCAACCCGACGAAGTGGACGATTACGGCGGCAGCCTGCGGCCCGCCGTGAAGGCGGCGCTGGAGCGCGCGCTCGAACTGGGCGTCGAGCGCCTCGCCGCATGGGGCGGCGAGCCCTCGCCGCGCCGCACGCCGCTGCGCGCCGACGAGGCGGTCACGCTGCCGCATCTCGCGCTCGCGCGCTACGAAGGCGAGCGGCCCAGCGAGGCCGATGCCTGCCGTACCGGCGACGAGCGTGTGTTGCTGCGCTCGCGCCACGAGGAGCCACCGTCGTGTGCATAGGCATGCCGATGCGGGTGATCGAGGCGCAGGGCTTGCAGGCGTGGTGCGATGGGCGCGGCGAGCGCCGCCGCATCGACACCTCGCTGGTTGGCCCATGCAGCGCCGGTGAATGGCTGCTGGTCTTTCTCGACGCGGCGCGCGAGAGGCTCGACGCGACGCGCGCGGCGGAAATCGACGCGACGCTCTCGCTCGTCGAACGGGCGCTGGCGGGCGACGCCGCCATGGCCCGCGCGAACGCGCATTTTGAATTGCCGTCCGCGCTCGGCGTGGACGACCTGATCCGGCTGACCGGTTGCGCACAAGCGGCGCGCGGCGGTCACCGGCCTACGAGGAATCGACATGACAAATAAGAGCGGCGCCGCGCATGACGCGGCGCCCGTGGTGCAGCGGCTGATCGACGACGGACACGCCGTGTTCGTGGACGAACGCACGCTCGACGAATGGCTTGCGGACGGCGGCGAATGTGTCGTGCTGCTTGCAGGCGACCCGGTGCGCTTTCCCGAATCCCTCGACGTGGCCGTGGTGCTGCCCGAACTCGCGCGCCTCGCGGCGGGCCGCTTTGGCCGCACACTGCGCGCGGCGGTGGCGACGCGCGAAAGCGAGGACGCGATCGCGCGCCGCTTCGGCTCGCAGCGTTGGCCCGCGTTGCTATGGCTGCGCGACGGCGGCTATATCACGACGCTCGCGGGCATGATGGACTGGGACGATTACGTGGCCAACGTCGCCCATGCGCTCGCGCAGCCGACTACACGGGCGCCTTCGGTCGGCATTCCCGTGAATGCCGCCGGTGCTTCGGCGGGCTGCCACTAGTTGCCGCTAGCCGTCACTAGCCAACGTTAATCGTCGATTGCTCATCGATCAATCATCGGGATTGCCAACCATGTCCATGATTCCGTTTCCCGTTCCCGTCGTGCCGTTCGGCCCTGGCAGCCAGGACGAAGGCGATGCGGTGCTCGACTATCTGCCGATGCCGCAAGGCATGCGCACCTATGTCGCGCCGTCGCTGCCGGAGCGCGCCGATGCGCGCTCGCTCGACGCCGCGCGCGGCGTGCTGCGTGAGGTATTGCGCGTGCTCGCGGCATACGAACCCGGCACGCCGCCCGAAGTGGTCGATCTGACGACCTGCGATGCGTCGGCGCTGCGCATTCTCAACGACGTGCTGGGCGAGGGCGAGGTCAGCGCGCGCATCGACGATGCGCAGCGGAGCAGCGTTCTGATCCAGGAGACCGTGTTTACCGGGCTGTGGCGCGTGGTCGAGGCCGGTGGTGCGAGCGCGGCCGACCGCATCGAGATCGGCGCGGCTCCGGCGCTTCTCGCGCGGCCCGCACAGGGCACGCAGCCGATGGCGCCCTTGCCGGAGTTGCTGCCGCTGGGGGTGATGAACGCGCCTTCGATCCTGAGCGAGGTGCGCGATCACGTCGCGCGCTGGCGTGCCGGCGATGCACCCCACGTCGTCAACCTGACGCTCCTGCCGTTGTCGCCGGGCGACGAGCAACTGATCGACGCGGTGCTGGGCGAGGGCGCGGTGCAGGTGCTCTCGCGCGGCTATGGAAATTGCCGCGTGGGCAGCACGGCGATCGCGAACTGCTGGCGCGTGGCCTATTTCAACTCGCAGGACACGCTGATCCTGAACACGATCGAGATTACCGATCTGCCGGAGGTCGTGCGCGCCGCGCCGGAAGACCTCGGGGATTCGCGCGAGCGACTGGCCCAGTTGATCGAATGGGTGGGCGAGGCGTGACGATGGACGAGCGTACGAAGCAATTCGAGGGCAGCTATCTCGGCGACAGCAGCCGCATCGGGGCGCATACGCGCCTCGAATGCAAGATCTGCTGGTGGATCTACGATCCCGAACAAGGCGACCTGGTCTGGCAGATTCCGCCGCACGTGCCGTTCGCGGCGCTTCCCGCGCACTGGCGCTGCCCCGTTTGCGACGGCGCGGCGGACCAGTTCATGGTGCTGGGGGACGCGGCTTGACCGCGCGCGCTGTCGTGGAAAATGCGGTGCAAGATGCGGCGCGCGACGCCGTGCGCGGCGACCCACGGGTGGCGGCGCTGGTCGCGCACTTCGAGACGGTCGCGAGCGGTGCGATGTGCGATCTTCCGGTCGTGAATCGCGCGTTGCGTGTCGAAGCGATCGGCTTCGCGCCGATGGCGGGCGATGCCGGAGCGGGCGGCGCATGGCTTGGCGTGCTGATCACGCCGTGGTCGATGAATCTTCTCTGGCTGCCCGGCGCGAGGCAGGACTCGGTGCGATGTCCGCTCCCAGGCGGCAAAGCGTGCTTGCGCGTAGGCAACATCGATTTCGAATGGATCGGCGCGCACGCGCCAGACGTGGGCGCGTATGCGGGTTGCTCGCTCTTTTCGCCGATGTTCGAGTTCGACGGGCAGGAGAGCGCCGCCGCGACCGCGCAGGCCGTGCTTGCGCAGTTGCGTGGCGAGGTGGGAGGCGCGAAGGGCGATGGTAAGGATGACGCATCGGCCGTCGCGCCGCGCGCGTCGCGTCGCGCATTCCTGTTGCGGCCGGGCGCGTTTGGGAGCGCAGCATGAGCTCGGCGACGCAGTCTGCGCTGGCTGCGCTCGCCGGGCAGTACCGGGTGCGCCCCGGCCGGCAGGACAGCATCGTGGGCGGCCGCTCGCCGCTCGCCGCAGCGCTGCTGCGCGGGCAACCGGCGGCAACCGCCGCGTCGCGGCTTTCGGCGCTCTTTGCGCTGTGCGGACTCGCGCACAGGCTCTGCGCGGAACTTGCCGTCGGCGCGGCGAGCGCTTCCGTGGAGCACGAGCGGGAGGATGCCGCCAATGCGGCTCATGCCGCGATGCTCACGCGCGAGGCGCTCGCCGTGCATCTGCGCTGCATCTGGACCGACTGGCCCATGCGGCTGGCCGCCGCCGCGCCGTATAGGCTGCCTGATGTCGAAGCGGTAGTCGAAGCGGCAGGCGCGCCCGGATGGGTGGAGCGGCATGTTCTCGGCATACCCGCGCGCCGGTGGCTCGCGCACTGGACGGACGATCCGCGCGGTTGCCTGAGCGCCTGGAGCGCGCGGGCCGAGACGTTCCCGGCCCGGCTGCTGGCGGACTGCCGCGCCTACGCCGATACGACGCGCGCCATGCCGCGGCCACTCGTGATCGACGAAACGCGGTTGAGCGAACTGGCCACGGCGATTGCCGGGAGTCCGGCTTTCACGCGAGCGCCCTTGCAACACGGCCTGCCCGCGGAGACCGGCGTGTGGACGCGTAGCGACGATCCGCGCGCGCTGGCCTACGATACGCCCTGGCTGCGGCTTGGCGCGCGCGTCGCGGACGTGGCCCGGCTGGTGGCGGCCGACGCCGGGGCAGGCGCGCTGCGCTTTGGCGCGCGCAACTGCGCGCCCGGCGAGGCGCTCGGCTGGTGCGAGATGGCGCGCGGCGTGCTGGTCCATTGGGTGCGGCTCGCGCCGGACGATGCCGCGCGCATCGAGGACTACCGCGTGGTCGCGCCGACCGAGTGGAACTTCCACCGCCAGGGCACGCTCGCGCAAGCCTTGTCGCGGCTCGACCCTGCGCCGGATGATGGCGCGCTGGCCGCGCGCACCGGTGTGTGGGTGGGCGCATTCGATCCGTGTATCGCCTATACGGTCGACACGGACGGCGCGTGAGTACAGAGCATGGAAACGAGGCATAGAAACAAGGCGCCGGATACCGGGGGGGGACCCACGATATGCATGAACTAAGCCTGGCCGGCGGCGTGCTGGCATCGGTCGAAGCGGCCGCCGAGCGCGAGCGCTTTGTCAGCGTGAAGGTGCTGAGGCTCGAAGTCGGGCGCCTCGCGGGCGTCGAGGTCGAGGCGCTGCGCTTCGCCCTCGATGCGATCGCCCCAGGTACCTGTCTCGCCGGCGCGCGAGTCGAGATCGAGGAACCCGCGGGCAGCGCGTGGTGCATGAACTGCAATGCGAGCGTGCCGCTGGCCGCGCGAGGCGACCCCTGCGCGCAGTGCGGCGGCTACTGGCTCCAGCCGAACGGCGGCATGGAGCTGCGCATCGTCGACCTGATCGTCGACGATGCCTGACAATCATCGGATTAGCGCAAGGAGAAGCAACATGTGCGTGGTATGCGGGTGCGACAGCACCAGCGATCGGCAAAACGCCGCTCAGGAGCACGAGGGCGCGCAGGCGCACGGCCCCTCCGGTTCTCATTCCCACGCCCACCCGGGCGCTTCGGGTGCTTCGGGCGAGGACCTGCACTACGGTCTCGGGCCCGCGGGCGTGATGGTGCCCGGCCTCGACCAGGGGCGCACCATCAAGCTCGAGCAGGAGGTGCTGGGCGAGAACAACCGCCATGCCGCCGCCAACCGGCGGCACTTCATGGCGCACGGCGTGCGTGCGCTCAATCTCGTGTCGAGCCCGGGCTCAGGGAAAACAACGCTGCTATGCGCGTCGATCGCCGCGCTGCGTGAGCGGATGCCGGGCCTGCGCGTCGGCGTGATCGAGGGCGACCAGCAGACGGCGAACGACGCCGAGCGCATTCGCTCGGCCGGCGCGCCCGCGATCCAGGTGAACACGGGCAAGGGCTGCCATCTCGACGCGGTGATGGTGACGGCAGCCTTCGGGCGGCTGCCGCTGCACGACCATACGCACGAGTACGAGCACGAGCACGAGCACGAGCAAGGCCATCACCACGAGCACGGTCACCATCATGACCACAAGCACGAACATGAACACGCGCCCCTCGCGCCCAAAGCGGCCAATACCCCGCGCTGCGTGCTGTTCATCGAGAACGTCGGCAATCTCGTTTGCCCCGCGTTGTGGGACCTCGGCGAGGAGGCGAAGGTCGCGATCCTCTCGGTGACGGAGGGCGAGGACAAGCCGCTCAAGTATCCCGACATGTTCGCAGCCGCGCGCCTCATGATCGTCAACAAGATTGACCTGCTCCCTTATGTGCAGTTCGACGTCGAGCAGTGCATCGCGTATGCGCGCCGCGTGAATCCGTCGCTCGAAGTGATCCGGCTCTCGGCCACGACCGGCGAAGGCCTCGATGCGTGGCTCGACTGGATCGCGCGTGCGCGCGACCCGATTGCCGAGCGCATCGGCGCGCTGGAGAGCGAGCTTGCGGCGTTGCGCGCTGAGCAGCGGCGCGCCGGAGACGCCGTATGACGGCGCATGTGCAGCACCTGCCGCATGCCCTTGGCGATCAGACGGTGCTCGCTACAGGGGCGTGGCTGAAGAACGCCGCGTGCGTGTGCATCGGCGGCGAGGTGCACTGGTCGCCGATGCACGGCGATCTCGACGACCCCGCGCACTGCGTGGCGCTCGATACGTCGGTGGCCGCGCTCGTCGAGGCCGCCGCGCGCGCGGGGCGGCCCGTGCGCGCGATCGCGCACGATCTGCATCCCGACTTCTACAGCACGCGCGTCGCGCTCGAATGGGGCGAGCGGCTCGGCGTGCCGACCGTCGCCGTTCAGCATCATCACGCGCACATCGGCGCGGTTGCGGCCGAGCACGGGTTGAGCGAGCACGTTGTCGGCCTTGCGCTCGACGGCGTGGGTCTCGGCACGGACGGCGCCGCTTGGGGCGGCGAACTGCTGGAAGTGGCGCCTGTCGGCTGGCGGCGCCTCGGCAGTCTCATGCCGCTTGCGCTGCCCGGCGGCGACGTCGCGGCGCGCGAGCCCTGGCGCATGGCCGCCGCCGCTTTGCACGCGCTCGGGCGCGGCGACGAAATCGAGCCGCGCCTTGCGGCCGCCGTGGGCGATAGCGCGGCGCGCACGGTCGGCGTCATGCTCGCGCGCGGTCTCAATTGCCCGCCGAGCACCGGCACGGGACGCTGGTTCGACGCGGCGGCGGGACTGCTCGGTGTGTGCCTGCGCCAGCGCGCCGAAGCCGAGGCGGCCATCGCGCTCGAAAGGCTCGCAAGCGGCTACCTCGTCGCGCACGAGGCCCCCGAGGTGGCGGGCCTGTGGCAAGTCGCGGACAACGGCGAGCTCGACCTGCGCGCGCTCCTCGCCGAGTTGCTGACGCTCGCGGACGCGGGCGAAGCCGCGCGCGGCGCGGCCGTTTTTCATCTTGCGCTGGCCGAGGCACTCGCTCACTGGGCCGCGCTCGCTGCGCAGGGGCGCGCCGTGCTGTTCGGCGGCGGCTGCTTTGCGAACCGGCTGCTCACTGCGCATCTGCGCGAGTCGCTCGCGGCGCGCGACGTGCGCACCCTCATGCCCGAGACGGTGCCCTGCGGCGACGCGGGCCTCGCGCTCGGCCAGGCCTGGGTTACCGCATACGACCCGCAGGTGTTCTCCCTGCCCACGACCGCACGAGGAGTGAGCTCATGTGCCTAGCCATTCCCGCACGGCTCATCGAATGGTCCGACGCCGAAACGGGCGTCGTCGATCTCGGGGGCGTGCGCAAGACGGTGTCGCTCGCGCTCGTGCCCGACGCGCGCCCAGGCGATTACGTGATCGTGCATGTCGGCTTCGCGCTGGGCGTGATCGACCCGGAAGAGGCCGAGCGCACGCTCGCGCTGTTCGGCGAGGTCGCCCAGTCGTTTGGCGAGGCGCACGACACGTCCGTCACGCAATCCGGAGCCGCGCAATGAAATATGTCGACGAATTCCGCGACGGCGAAATCGCCGCACGCATTGCCGGGCGCATCGAGCAGGAGACTCAGACCGGGCGCCGCTACCACTTCATGGAGTTCTGCGGCGGTCACACGCACGCGATTTCCCGCTACGGCGTGGCCGATCTCCTGCCTGAAAACGTACGGATGATTCACGGACCCGGCTGCCCGGTTTGCGTGCTGCCGATCGGGCGCATCGATCTGGCGATTCGCCTCGCGCTCGAGCACGGCGTGATCCTCTGCACCTATGGCGACACGATGCGCGTGCCCGCCTCGGACGGCCTGTCGCTCCAGCGCGCCAAGGCACGCGGCGCGGACATCCGCATGGTGTATTCGCCGCGCGACGCGCTGCGCATCGCACGCGAGCATCCGGACCGCGAGGTCGTTTTTTTTGCAATCGGCTTCGAGACGACCACGCCGCCCACGGCGCTCACCGTGCGCGAGGCGGCGGCGAGCGGCGCGGATAACTTCAGCGTGCTGTGCTGCCATGTGCTCACGCCCGCCGCGATCACGCATCTGCTCGCCGCGCCGTCCGTCGACGCGAACGCGGTGCCGCTCGACGGCTTCGTCGGCCCGGCTCACGTGAGCATCGTGATCGGCTCCGCGCCCTACGAGGCCTTCGCGCAGGGGTATCGCAAGCCGGTCGTGATCGCCGGGTTCGAGCCGCTCGACGTGATGCAGGCGATCCTCATGCTCGTGCGCCAGGTCAACGACGGGCGCGCCCAGGTGGAGAACGAATTCGCGCGCGCCGTCACGCGCACGGGCAATGCGGCCGCGCAGGCGCTCATGCAGGACGTGTTCGAAACGCGCGAGTCGTTCGAGTGGCGTGGCCTCGGCGAGGTCCCGGCGAGCGCGCTGCGCATTCGCCCGAAGTACGCGCGCTACGACGCCGAAAGCCGCTACGCACTCGCCTACCGGCCCGTCGCCGATCATCGCAAGTGCGAGTGCGGGGCGATCCTGCGCGGTCTCAAGCACCCGCGCGACTGCATGCTGTTCGGCACCGTCTGCACGCCCGAGAATCCCATGGGCTCGTGCATGGTGTCGAGCGAAGGCGCGTGCGCCGCGCATTACTCTTATGGTCGTTTCAAGGATATTCCGGTCGTCGCAGCATGAGCCCAGCCCAACCATCTCCGGTCAAGCCCGCCTACGTGCGGCCCCTGAACTTTCGCGACGGCCGCATCGACATGGGCCACGGCGCGGGCGGCCGCGCGTCGGCGCAACTGATCCGCGAGCTGTTCGTCGCGGCCTTCGATAACGAATGGCTGCGCCAGGGCAACGACCAGGCCGCGTTCGCGCCGCTGGCGCCCGGCCCCGGCGAGCGCATGGTGATGGCCACCGACGCGCACGTCGTCTCGCCCCTGTTCTTTCCGGGCGGCGACATCGGCAGCCTTTCCGTGCACGGTACCGTCAACGACGTCGCGATGGCGGGCGCGCGGCCTTCGTATCTCAGCGCGAGCTTCATCCTGGAGGAGGGCTTCCCGCTGGCGGACCTGCGCCGCATCGTCGAGTCGATGGCCGCGGCGTCCCGCGCGTGCGGCGTGCCGATCGTGACGGGCGACACCAAGGTCGTCGAGCGCGGCAAGGGCGACGGCGTGTTCATCACCACGACCGGCATCGGCGTCGTGCCCGCGGGCATTCATATCGACGGCTCGCAGGCGCGGCCCGGCGACGTCGTGCTGCTCTCGGGCACGATCGGCGAGCACGGCGTGGCGATCATGTCGCAACGCGAGGGCCTGGGATTCGAAACGGAGATCCGTTCGGACAGCGCCGCGCTGCACACGCTCGTGGCGGCCATGCTCGCCGTCGCGCCCAGGGTGCGCGTGCTGCGCGACCCGACTCGCGGCGGCCTTGCCACGACCCTCAACGAGATCGCCGGCCAGTCGGGCGTCGGCATGCGCATTCAGGAGCGCGCGATTCCCGTGCTGCCGCAAGTCGATGCGGCGTGTGAGCTGCTGGGCCTCGATCCGCTCTATGTCGCCAACGAAGGCAAGCTGGTCGCGATCTGCGCAAGCGACGACGCGCCGCCACTGCTCGAAGCGATGCGCGCGCATCCGTTGGGCGCGGCGGCGGCGCGCATCGGCGAAGTGGTCGAGGACGCGCACGGCTTCGTGCAGATCGAAACGAAATTCGGTGGCCGGCGGATTGCCGACTGGCTCTCGGGCGAACAATTGCCGCGGATCTGCTGATCCCGTTTGCTCCGGTGGTGCCGGTGGTGACGATAGGTATCGGAGACTCAAGGTATGATTGCGGATCGTCAGCCCTCCAGTCGCGTTGCGCTCGCGTGGGAGCCCTGAAAGACCGGTTCCCCTCGGCTTCGATCAAGCAATGAGTTCGCCCGTCCCCGCCAGTCCCGCCCCGCTCCCGCTGCGCCAGCCCGCCACCGTGCTCGTCGTCGACGACGAGTCGCGCTTGCAGGAGACGACCCGGCGCGTACTGGACGACGAGTTCGAGGTATTGACGGCGGGCTCCGCCGACGAGGCGCGCGCGATCCTCCAGGAGCGCGCCGTCTCGGTGATCCTGTGCGACCAGCGCATGCCGGGACAAACGGGCGTCGAATTCCTGTGTGAGGTGTGCGAGACCTGGCCCGACGTCGTGCGCATCATCGTCTCGGGCTACACCGATTCGGAAGACATCGTCGCGGGCATCAACCGGGCGGGCATCCACCAGTTCATCCTCAAGCCCTGGTTGCCCGATCACCTGATCGAAACCGTGCGCCAGGCCGCCGAGGCGCAGTCGCTCCAGCACGACATGCGCCGCCTCGATCTCGAACTGCGCGGTAGCGTTCCGCTGTTGCGGCGGCGCAGCCATGGAAAGCTCGCGCGCGTGCAAAGCGAGTTCGGCATCGATTCGATCGTGCGCTCGCCGGGCAGCCCGCTCGTAAGCGGTAAGCCATGAGCGTTATAGAGTTCGCGTAGATGTCGTTGCAGAATGCTCCTCGTTCAATGCGATCAGGAGCAGACGATGAAGGCAGCAGCGAAGCGAGAGGAAGTGGAATTAGCGTGGCGCCAGAGGCTGGCACGCTTCGCAGAGCGCGGACTGACGGTCAGAGCGTTCTGCCGTGAGGAGTCGGTGTCGGAGTTTCGCTTCTATCATTGGCGGCGGCGCTTGCAGGGCCTGGCATCTCCGTGTGGCGTGGATGCATCCGCCGGGGACTCGGCCTTTGTCGATCTGGGGACCATTGCGGCAACTGACACGCACATCAACCCGGGCACGCAGGCTGGACAGGCGAATCTGACGATCCGCCTCGATCTGCCCGGCGGCATCGTTCTGACGATCGCGAGAAGCTGATGTTCTTCCCGGAGCAGCAGGTGCGTGTGTTCCTGTACGGCGCGCCCGTGGACATGCGGCGCTCGTTTGATGGCTTGTACGCGATCGCGCGCCACAGCATGCCGGTCGATCCACTTGGGGGCCATCTTTTCGCGTTCATCAATCGTCGTGCCACACAGATCAAGGTGCTCCATTTCGATCGCAGCGGCTGGTGCGTTTGGGCCAAGCGGCTCGAGCAAGGCCGTTTTCTGGCCAACTGGAACCGGGTGGATACGCGTGAGATCGATGTCACGCAACTGAAGCTGTTGCTGGAGGGAATCGAGGTCGTCCGGCAGCGGCATCGTTACCGGCACCCGCAGCCACAGTCGCCGGTGAGGCCCTCGCCATGAGGCATGCGTTGCCCTATGATGGTGGCCATGCCATCGACTGCCGCCACCGACGAAACGCTCGTAGCGCTCACTGCGCACGTGGCGGCGTTGTCAGCGCGATGCGAAGCGGTACTGAGCGAGAACGCACAATTGCGCGCGCAAGTCGCGTGGTTCCAGCGCCAGCTGTTCGGCCGCAAGAGCGAGCGTCGCATCGTACAGCCCGATGCGGCACAAGGCACGCTGGGCGAAGCCTTCGATGCTGTGCCCGATGCACCGGTGCCAGGCAGGAAGACACGCATAGCCGGCCACGAGCGCAGCGCCACGCCCAGGCGCTCGGATGCCGACGAATCGACACTGTTCTTCGACGAGGGCAAGGTCCCGGTCGAAGTCATCCCGGTTGCAAACCCCGAGGCCAAAGGACTCGATCCCGAGGATTACGAAGTAATCGGCGAGCGTGAGCCACAGGCTGGCCCAGCGTCCCGGCAGCTATGTCGTGCTCAAGTACGTGCGCCCGGTGATCAAGCGGCGCGATACGCAGGCATTGTCGTGTCCTGCGGCGCCGGTTGGTGTGATCGAAGGCAGCCGCGCCGATGTGTCGTTCATCGCCGGGCTGCTCATCGACAAGCTGGTGTACCACCTGCCACTGTACCGTCAACATCAGCGGCTTGCCCAATGTGGCATCCGCGTTTCGCGGCAGTGGCTCACGCAGATCGCGCAAGCGGCCATTGCGCTCATCGAGCCAATCCACGACGCACAGTGGCAGTCGATCCTGAGCTGGCGCGTCAAGCGCATGGACGAGACGCCGATCAAGGCCGGACGGGACGGCCCGGGCAAGATGAAGTCGGCGTACTTCTGGCCTGTCATGGGCGAGCGCGACGAGATATGCTTCCACTACCAGCCGAGCCGGCGGCAGGAGCACGTCGAGCAGCTGCTCGGGCAAACCGCATCGACTGGCAGCGTCCTGCACACGGACGGCTACAAGGCGTACGCCTTGTATGCGAAGAAGACGGGACTCGCCCACGCGCAGTGCTGGGCGCACAGCAGGCGTGCCTTCGTGAAGGCCGAAGAGATCGAGCCGGCACGCGTGGCCGAAGCGCTGGAGCATATCGGCGCGCTGTATCGCGTCGAGGAAGACATCCGGCAGAAGGGCCTGACAGGCTCCGGCAAGCGCGCATGGAGGCAGCAGCATGCGAAGCCGGTGGCGCAGCAGTTCTTCGTCTGGGTGGACAGGCAGTTCGAAGCGCAAGGCTTGCTGCCGAGCAGTCCGCTCACGAAGGCGCTGGCCTATGTCCGTGAGCGCCGCGATGGCCTGTTGCTGTATCTGGACGATGCGGATGTCGAGATCGATACGAATTCATTGGAGCGGGCGCTGCGCGCCATCCCAATGGGCAAGAATAATGCGCAGCGCGCTTTTATGCGAAGTCGGCGTCCTGACATGACGCTCCTACCGAGCGTAAGGACGCGTGCGCGTGCAGGAGCCGCTTCACATAATCACAGCGCTTGCAGGAACGCCATCAAGGCCTTGGGTGGGCGGTACTTCGTCGGTTTGACTTGGGGCCCCTTCAAGCGCGCCAATGCCCGCTCCTTCATCGCCAAGTCCGCTTCGACGTACATGTGCGTTGTCGCCGGACTCTCGTGCCCAAGCCACAAGGCAATGTCGCACTGGCCGGCGCCCGACTGAAGCAAGCTCATTGCAGTTCCATGCCGCACCAAGTGGGGCGACACGGACATGCTGGCCAAGTCGGGGTATTTCTCGGAGGCGGTCTGCACGGCGAGCTTCAGGCGCTGAGCTACGTTGCCCCGCGTCATGGGCCCGCCGTCACGGCTCGGCAGCAGCGGCGAGGCGGGCTGAAGCTGGGAGTTCAGGTGCAGCCAATCGCGCACGGCCCTGGCGGTGGTCTTCCAAAGCGGGGGCCCCGTGCTTTTCGTGCCGTTTACCGGGTTAGCGGGCTCTAGGCATGACAAGGCTTTCCGGTCCGCCCCTACATTAATTTCCAAATAAATCAGGTAGTTGCTGTCTGGTCCTTCTGTATTGCGTGAAGACCTGGCCGGAGGGGCTTATCCAGCCTGCCGGGCTCTCGATCGTGTCAGCCGGGCCTGCATGGCAGTGATAAGGAACATTATTCCTGATGACTCTATGTTTCTGGCGATTAAATTGATTTTCTAACGTTAGAAACATATGGAATAATATCCTGAAAAATCGCCCGTTTTCCGCCTGGAGCTCGCCATGCCCCGTCCCACCGCTGCCACTCCTGAACAGATCCGTGCCACCGTGCTGGCGATGCTCGCCGAGGCGGGTGACGCGACGCCCGTGAGCGGGGCGCGCTTCCGGCAGCTCGTGTCGGTGCGCAAGCTGCGCGCACGGCTCGGTGCCGGCGACCCGGCCACGCTCGCGCGGGCCCTCAACGTGATCGAGGCCGAGGTCGTGCGCGCCGGGCTGGCCGAAATCGCGATCCCCGGCATTCCGCCGGATATCGCCGAGCAGATGCACGCGCTCTGGCAGGCCGCCGTCACCGTCCAGCTCGACGACGTCGTACGCCTGAAGGCCGAGGCGCATCAGGCGGTCGCCACGGCCGAGGCGGCGCGTACCGACGCCGGGCTGCGTGTCGAGCTGCTGCGCCAGGAAGTGACCGAACTGCGCGCGGCCCTCACCAGCCGCGACGCGGAGCTGGCTGAGCTGCGCGCGCAGCACGTCCTGCTGCGCGAACGGCATGCCGCGCTCGAGACCGCGCTGCAGGAGCGGCAGAGCCAGCTCGATGCCGCCACAACCGAACGGGCGACGCTCGAGCACGCGCACGCGCAAGGACTTGCCCAGGCGCAGCAGCGGTACGAGGCGCTGTCGAAACAGCTGCTGCAGGAAACGGCGCACCAGCGCGAGGCGCTGAAGAAGGAACACGGGCAGTTCGCCTCGCAGCTGAAGTTCGCCGAGCGTCGTATCGCCGCGCTCGAGGGCGAGCGCGAGCGGCTCGAAGCGGAGCTTGCCGGTGAGCGGGCGACACGCCAGCAGGCGGTCGGCGAGGCGCTCGCGCTGAAGGCCGTCAACTCGAGCCAGCATGCGCAGCTCGACGAGCTGATGCGCGTGGTGTCCGGGCTCAATGTGCCGCGTCGGCCGCCGGCCGCCTCCGCGGGGCTGGCGAGCGCCCGGCGCACAAAGACCGCAGCGAAAGGGCGTGCCACCACGCGCGCGAAGAAAGCATGAGCGCCCCGATGAACCCGTCGGACTGGATCGATCACGGCACGCTGCCCCCGCAGCGCCTGCCGGCCGGCGCCGGAGATGCCATCGCGTATCTGGCCGATGTGCTCGGTCACGTCGTTTATACGCGCTGGACGCTCGGCATGATCAGGCAGCGTCATGCCTCACTGGCCGACGCGAAGGCGGCACGGCCGGCCGTCATGCGTGTGCTGCTGGATCATGAGGCCGCTGTCGAATACTGGGACCGCGGGCGTGTGCGTACGGTCACTGTCGACGCGGCGCCCGCTCCCGACGCCGTGCTGGCCCGCGTGCTGCATACGCATCGCCGGCGCTTCAAGCCGGTACCCGAAGGCGGGGAGTTTGTTGCGACCGGTGAGCCGAAACGGGAGGCCGCGGCCCTGATGACCTTGCCCCGGCCGCTGGTCGAGTGGCTCGCGCGCGCCGGGCGTTTCGCGGCGGTGGCGAGCGCAACGAATACGCTCGGCGTCGGCGACGACGCCCAGGCGGCGGCGCTGTTCCTGCGCGACCGGGCGAGCCGTTCGCCGCACACACTGCGCGCGTACCGCACCGAGCTGCGCCGGCTCGTCACCTGGTGCGAGGCGCGACAGCTCGGGCCGCTGTCCGACCTGACGCGCCATGACCTGCTCGCGTACCGGCAGGCCCTGCGCCGGCCAGCGCCGGAGACCGTGGGCGATACGCCGCGCAGGATGTCGGAGGCGTTGCAGTCCCGCGCGCTCGCCGTCATCGCGAGCCTGTTCCGTTACTGGACGGAAACCGGGTATCTGAGTGCCAACCCCGCTGCCGGCCTCGTGCGGGGCGGCCGTTCGCGCGCGAGCATCGCGCCGCAGCGCATGCTGCCGCCGGCGCTGCTCGCCGCCTGCGATGCGTGGGTGACCGAAGCCGCTGCGGGCGACGATCCCCTGGTCACCGCGCGGCGCCGTGCGATCTGGGCGTTGTACCGCTATGCCGGCGTGCGGCTGATCGAACTCGTGTGGTCCGACGAGGCGCAGTTGCCGAAGGTCGAGGTCGACGGACATGACAGCTGGACTCTTTACGTGCTGGGCAAGGGCCGCCGCACGCGCGCGATTCCCCTGCCGGCGGTCTGCGTGTCCGTGTTGCGGACCTACCGTGAGTTGCGCGGCCTGCCGTCGCAACCACCGCTCCTTGAACACGCCGCACTGGTCCATGGACTCAAGGGCGGCTCGCTGAAGGGTTCGGGCCTGTACGACGAAGTCAAGGCGATCTTCGTGGCGGCCGCGGAACGTCTTGCAAACGCGGACCCCGAGGGGGCCGCACGCCTGCGGCAGGCGTCGCCGCACTGGCTGCGGCATGCCTACGCGCGACAGATGATCGTCGACCACCAGGTACCGCTGCCGGTGGCGCAGGCGCTGCTCGGCCATGCGTCGGTGCAGACAACCGCTGCGTACGCGAAAACGGATCTCTCGCAGTTGCGCGCGTTCGTCGAGGGGACGTTCGCGTCGTACGACGCACCTCATTCGGGCGCGAGGCCCAGGGCGTCCCAGAGAAACTGAAGCGACACGGGCTCGCGCTGCTGCAATTGCGCCTGCCGGCTCTCATCGCGCTGGTAGGTACGCAGCAGGCCCTTGACGCGCTCCAGCCCGGCGGGCGTGACTATCGCCTCGCGAGGCGATCGCCCGTCCAGGATCGGCATCGGTTCATCGGGCCAGTCCGCGTAGATACGCATCAGCGCCTGCCGGATGGCCGATGTCGCGAGCTCGGGCGGCAGATCGGCGGCCCCGGATGTGGGGGATGCATCGTCGCCCAGGCGGCCGAGTGCGCCGACGGGATCCTGGATGTCGCGAATGCGAAACTCGACGGCGTCTGTCATGATCGCGTCGAACCAGTTGCGGCTGTCATCGGCATCGTGCTGCGTGCGGCAGAACACGATGAGATGTTCGCCATCGCGCGTGCGGGTGATGCCCGCGGCGCTGCGGACCTGACCATCATCGCAGTCGATGCGCCGTTCCCAGCCCTGCCCGGGATTGCCCTCGACATCGGGCTGCGCGGCGAGCACCGCAGCCACCTTCTCCCAATCGCGCACGCGATAGCGGTCGGTCACGAGCAGCAACGGCTCGTTGCTCGCGGCGTCAATCAGCGTGGGCGGCTCAAGGTCCTCGAAAAACTGCGCGAGCCACGCGCGCCGGATCATGAAACTGAGCTCCGAAGCGGACGGCTCCTGTCCGGGTTCGCTGGTCTCGCGAATCCACCGAAGCAGATGGGCGGCCTGCAGCGGGACGAAAACATGCATCGTGCCCGACAGGACGAATGCCCCGTTCTCCCGGATCACGCGCAGGCCGATGGTCGCGCCGAGCAGGTCGGCCTTGCTGCCCACGCTTTCGGAGACGATCAGGGGCTCAACGGATCTCGGGCAACTGCCCGTCCGGGCGTGACGCGAACAGGGCTCGGCGCAGGTCCTCGACCGCCTTCTGTCCCGGCTCGGCCTTCAGAGCATCGAGATGAACCGCGTCGTCGACGTGGACTTCGCCGCGTTCGACTGCTTCGTTCAGACGCTCGAGGCCTTCGTCAAGGTGCTTGATGACGGGTTCGAGAAACACCCTCGGATCCTGCGGCAAACCCAGCTGCCCGTAGAAATGGTTGCGCTGACGTTGCCAGTCGTCAGCGGGGATCAGCAGCATGCCGAGGCTGCGAAACGAGAAGCTGTGCTCGACATAGACCGATCCATTGCGCAGGGCCACCCGCAAGGCAAAGAGCGTCGCCCATTCGAAGGCGATCAGCGCGTCGGCGCGGTTCTCGCTGGCGATCATCCGCTGCCAGGCCCGTCCAAGCGGGATCTGCGTGTCCGCCGGCAGATCGACAGCCTTGTTCGGGTAGCGCTCGCGCAGCAAGGCGAGCGCATCCATGACCGGATGGGCGGTCTGCGCCTGGAAAGGCAGGTCCAGCAACTTTGCAAACAGTACACGCGCGACGCGCCGCTTCGAGACGAGCTGTGCCCGCATCAGGCTGGTCCGACTGGGCGCATCCTGTTTGAGAACTGCGTCCGCCAGTTCGCACAATTGCCTGGCAAGCGCATCGCGTGTCAGGTCCCTGTTGCCTGCGAGCGCCTTGACTGCCGTGGCAAATTCGCACAGCTGCGCCTTCAGATCCGGGCGCGAGGCGGCCACCCGATCATTGGCTGTCCTGATCGCCTTGCGGACCCAGTCGCCGAGCATCGACAGGAGCTGGTCGGTTGCCAAGCACAACGCGTAGCGCATGAAGCAGGCGGCCTCGAGCCGCCGTATGGCCGGCTGGATGCGGTGGCTCACCGAGGGTTTGCGGTCCGCGCAGCGCCGCGCATAATGCCGGACGATAGCTTCGTTGCATGTGTCGGGCCACTGCACCCGTACGCCGAGCTCGACCAGATAGTCGAGCTTGCGCAAGAGTTCGCTCATCTATCGCGTCGAATTGCGCAGCGGCACCGACCACAGCCATTGCTGCAGGCTCGATGCCTCGCCATGGGGCTTCGGCAGCAACTTGCCCCAACGATCCAATGTGGTTTCGCCAAAGGCCTGCGTAAGCTCGCCCGTGAGCGTGGCTTCGACGTCCCGAATGGCCTGCACGATCAGTTCCCGCAAGGTGCGATCGCGCGGCAACAGGATCCGGTGTTCGTAGAGCCAGCGTTTGAGTTCGTGCAGCAGACCATTGCGATCCTGGCGGCCCGAGAGCTCGGCTTTGAGCCAGCGCATCACGTAGCGGCGTTGGTGTTCGGTCATGGAGCCGAAGCCGAGCGCCTGGTACGCGCAGGCCTGATGTTCGACCAGCGTGTCGGTATGGCCGTCGTACAGCGACGTCATCGTCCCGAGATGGGGTGGTTCGATGCCGAGCTGTTGCCCTAGGTGCTGCCAGAGGTTCCGTGGCACGTACCGGCAAGCATCGAGCGTGCGACCGGTCATGCGCACGAAACCAATGTGAAGCGCCAGCGCGAAGCGGTAGGCGTGTCGGCGACGCGCGTTGATCAACGCGCATTCCTTCGCGGAAAACGTGAAGAACGTGGCGAGCTCGAACTCGTTGAGCGTGTGCGGGATGGACCGCATCCCGAGATAGGCCTGCCGCCAGTGTTCCATCGCCGTCCGCTCCGCAGCCGAAAGAGGAACCGCTCAGGCTATGCCAACAATATCGCCTTGACAATTGGGGGCGAGGCACTGGGGTCCTCCGGGGAAGACAAACAGCAAGCTCTTGATTTTACGGAGACTTTATAAAGGGTTAGACCGCAAAGCCTTGTCAGGTCTGGAGCCCGCTAACCCGGTAAACGGCATGAAAATCACGGGGACCCCTGAACGTGCCGCATGGCTTTGGAGATCGTGTGCTGACAATCTCCTGCGAGCCTGTCGACGTAGGTACGCACGAGGAAGTAGGTTGTGGGCCTACACGAACGAGGCTGCACAATCGGCACGACCTCGTCGGGTGGGCCATCTCGGTGATCTGTGACAAGGAGGAGGGGGCGGACAAGGTAAGCACAATTTCCTATCATAGGCGTCCAAGTCATTATGACTTGGTCAAATCGCCGAAAATTGGCATATATGCCGGGCGTGCCATGTGGGCTCAGAGTTCATCCCAGATTTGCGGAAATGATGCAGCAGGTCAGCCAGGGAGGCTAAGACTTGGGTTGCCCCAAATACCCCGCTTTTTGCAGCCGGGCAAGCCAGGCTCCGCGCTTGCCATGACTCGACATCAATTGCGCCAGACGACGCCGGAATACGGCATCCCGCCTGGCGTTTTCATACGCTTCGGCGAGATCCTGCAACTTCTGGAATGCTTGATCGTAGGCGCTGCCCGTTGTGCGTCGCAGTTGTGCATCGATGCTTGACCACGCCGTGTCTTCCTGCTCGAGAAGTGATGTGAGGTACCGTGTGCGTTCGTCACGACGACGGACCTCGGCCGCCTGGCGTGCTTCCTGCTCCTTTTTTTCACGGATGGCACGATGAGAGGCAACCCTTGATTCGATTTCGGATATTCGACGGCGCCTGGGCAAATTCAATTGCTTTGCATTCCTAGTATTCTCCCATTTGAGAAAAGCGTTTCGAAGCTTTCGCTCCGCTTCACGGCTGCGCCCCTGTAGTAGCATGCGCAGTTTCGCCCACATTTCCTCAACCGGCAACTTACGTAACCAGGGATCAAAGCGACTGTCTTCGCTCCCACTGGAGTCTGGGGTCAATAGTGACGGGCTGGCCTCGGCTGCGGCGGCGAGCCAATCCGCATCCAGCATCAGAAACTCGGCCAGTGCTACCTGTGCGGGCGTCAACGCCTGTAATCTCGCAGGCACCGGCGGTTCGATTTCATCATCGTGTAGCTCATCATTCCCGAGGCGGGCAAGCCACCCAAGATAAAGCGGGCGAGCATCGCCGCCGAGCAGCTCGTCGCGTATTGGCAGCAGGCGCGTCATCCACCCCGCACCATCCATCTCCTCCGAGAAGCGGGCGTGTTCACCCGAGTCATCGTTGAACGACCAGTCGAGGATGCACCAGTCATCGACGTCCATGGCCTCGAATGCTTTCTCGAAACGGGAGCGCCTCTTTCGTCCAGCCTTGACGTAATCGCGGATGGTCGCCGCGTCAAACGTCCCGCGCGGCAGGCGAAGAAGCAGGCGGCAGCTGCCCCAGTTGGAGGAGTAGACGTGGGCATCAAAATATTGCTGTACCCACTCGAGCGGGTCGCCCTTGAGGTTTCCCCAGTGATAGTGGTGTTGACGAAGCTTGAGGCGGTGATCGTGGCCCGCGTGGAGAGACTGCGCAACTCTGCCTGCTGGGTCGCCGTAAGCAGCTGGTCGACGCATGCAAACTCGTAGTATTGGTATTCGCTCATGCCAAATTCCCGCAGCGAAGCGCATGGAAGAGAAGAAGGTGGATGTACTGGTGCGCAGCCCGCCGGAGCCATGAAACTCCGGGCCGACGTGAAAGCCAGAATGCTTCATGGCAAGCGCCGAAAGGCGTGCGCGTTGCCATTGTGACGTCCTTTCGGCACGCGATGCGATGCTTTCAGCCAGCCGCGTCCGCGCCGCCCAGTCGCATCCGGTAGTCCATCAGGAGCTGCTGTTGTGCTTCGAGCTGCGCGGCCAGCTTCGTGAGGTCCGCGCGGAGCGAGTCGCGGGCCTCGCGTACCTGGAGCAGCTCGGCTGCCCGCGCATCGGCTACCGCCTGCGCTGCGTCGCGCTCGGCCTCGGCGCGCGCCCGATCGGTGAGCGCACGATTGAGGGCGGTCTGCAGCGCCTCGCCATGTGCCTGCTGATCGCGTGCGAGCCTGGTCGTGGCTTGCGCTTCTGCGACGAGCCGCGCGTTGTCCCGGTTCAGCTGTGTGATCTCCTTCTGCCGGACGATGGCCGCCTGGTTCGCCTGACGTAGCTCAGCCTGCACCTGCTGGACCTGCTGCTCATGTTGGTGGGCTTCCTGTTCACGCTGCTCGCGCGCGGCTGTACGGAAGTGCTCAAGTGAATCGCGCGCATGCACGAGCTTGGCCTCAAGCGACAGGCGGAAGCCTTCCTGCTCGGCAAGGCGCTCGGTCTGGTCGCGTACCTGCTGGGTGAGCCGCTCGACGTCCAGGTCGCGCTGATGCAGCGCCACGCGAGTCCCGGCGTGCGCCTCCTGCTCCCCGGAAAGGGCGGCGGTCGCGCCAGTGAGTTGCTCTCGCACCGTGGCCAGCTCAGCGCCGAGCCTTGCGATTTCGGACTGCGCCTGCTGCTGTTGCGCGGCCGCAGCGGCGGCCTGCTGGTCGACGAGGGCTTGTGCTTCCTCGTGCAGGCGGGCTGCGAGCCGGGCCACCAGATCCTGGATCGCGTCCGAGAGCGATCCGGCGCGTGTGAGTGAGGCGCCCTCATCTTCCTCCAGTTCCTTCAGGTACCGGTGGATCGTGGTTTTCGAGCCCGAATTGCCGAGCGCGATACGTATCGCGTCGATCGATGTGTGCTGTCCCTGCGCGAGCAATGCGTCGCGGGCGCGCTTAACGTCCATGTGCGTAAGGCCGGTGCGGGCCATCTGCTTCCTCGCTCGAATATCGTACTGTATTACGTACCACGTATATACGTATTACAGTGCACGGTCAATGGCAGTTTGATGTGAGTGTTGATGGCATGCGATAAAGGAGAATTATCGAATGTGAGAGCCGAAAAGTGACCTCCGGTGGCCGGAAACGGTACGGAATGCGGATTCGCTGCCCGGATTTCAGGCCAGCTGCAGCTGGAGATCTTCTCCGGGCGTGCGGACCTGGTAGCCCATCGCCCGGTAGCCGCGCTGGCGTTTCTCCCACATGCGCTGCAGTGCCGGATGGCCGCCGTCAACGTAATCGATCACCCGTACGCCGGTCTTGCCCGCATGCTCGCGGTGCAGTCGGCCGGCATACTGCTGCAGCGTGCCCCTCCACGCAACCGGCATGGCCAGCACCAGGGTGTCCAGCGCCGGATGGTCGAAGCCTTCGCCTACGAGCCTGCCGGTCGCCAGCACGACCCGGGGCGTGTCACTGGCCAGCGCGTCAAGGGCAGCCAGCTGCGCCACCCGCGCTTTCCTGCCGAGGCGGCCGTGCAGCACGAACAGCGGTTGCACGGTGTCTTCCAGGGCCTGCTGCAGGCTTTCGAGATGGTCTGTGCGCTCGGTGAGCACCAGCACGTTGCGTCCCCGCGCGTATTGCTCATGGATGGCCGTGGCGATCATGCGCGTGCGCGACGCGTCCTGAGCGAGACGCGCGAAGACTTCCTGGATCGGCGCGTCGGCAGTAATGTCCACTGCGGCGGTGAGCCTTTGCGGGAATACCTCGAGCATCTGGGGCGCGCTGGCCGGGGATTTCGCCGCATGCCGGATCGGCCCGCACAGCATGAACATCACCGGTTGCTGGCTGTCGCGCCGCACGGGCGTGGCAGTCAGACCCAGCACGTAACGGGCATGGACGGCCTTGAGCACCACCTCGAAGGAATCCGCCGAGACGTGGTGACATTCGTCGACAATGACATGGCCGTAACGCCGCAACAGCTCGCCGCGGGCACCATCGGGCGCCACCGACTGCAGCATCGCGACGTCGATCCGGCCGGTCGCTTTCAACTTGCCGCCGCCAATCGTGCCGATCGCGCGCGCGTCGAGTGCGAGAAACGACTGCAGGCGTTCACGCCACTGGTCAAGCAGCTCCCGGCGGTGCACAAGCACAAGCGTGTTGACGCCACGCTGCGCGATCATCGCGGCCGCCGTCACGGTCTTGCCGAACGCCGTCGGCGCATGCAGGATGCCGGTGTCGTGTCGCAGCAGGTCGGTAACGGCCGCCTGCTGGTCATCGCGCAACGTGCCGGCAAACGGAACTGCAAGCGGCTCGCCGGTGCAGCGCTCGTCGCGGATGTCGCAGGCGATGTCGTTATCTCGCAGTAGCGTCACGACGTCGTCAAGGCATCCGCGCGGCAATGCAATGTGGCGCGGGCAGTTCTCGGCGCGCCGAATGATGCGTGGCTTGTCCCATACGCTGAAGCCGCGCGCCTGGGCCCGGTAGAACTCCGGATTCTGGAAGGCGGCCAGCCGGATGAGCCGGTTGAGCAGTGCCTGCGGAAGCTGCGCCTTTTCAAGATAGAGCTGGTTCGCGAGCGTTAGTGTGAGCGATGCCGGCATCGTTCCGGCCAGCCGCTTCGGCTGCGCAGGTGGCGGCTTCCACGGTTCGGCCTGATCCTCCTCTGCGATGAACGCGACGTCGAGCGGGTGCGCACCGCCCGTGGCGCGAAAGATCACCCCCTCGATGTCGCGGCTGTCCATGGTTTGCACGGACGCGAGATACGACCACTGGTCAGCGTACGGCTGAAAGCCGTCATCGACAAACACGCTCCAGCCATGCTCGCGTGGCTGCTTCTGCAGCGGCAGGGCAATGAGGTTACCGAAGCCGCCTTTGGGCAGCACATCCTGGTTCGGGAAGAGCCGGTCGTAGGACGTCAGTTCGAGCTGACGGGTCCGGGTACAGGTGTGGCTGATGATGGCGGAGCCCATCCGTCGCGCGTCACGTGCAGCAACGGCCGACGAGAAGAAGATCCACGCGTGCGCGCCATTGCCTGAACGCGAGATTTCGAGCGATACCGGCACGTCCATCTCGAGGCAGGATTGCCGGAACGCCTGCGCATCTTCACGCCAGCCTTCCTCGTCGAAGTCGACAGCGAGCAGGTAGCAGGTGCCGTCCGGCATCAGCGGATAGAGGCCCACTGTGCGATCGCCGGCCAGGTGCGTATAGACGACCTGGTCGTTCAGCGTCAGCAGTACACGATGCCCGCAGTCGGCGCACCGGATGCGGGGCTTTTCGCAGATTCCGGCGCGCCATTCGTTGGCGCACGCCGGCGCGTAGCCGGATTTTCCGGAATTGCGGCTTTCCCAGCGTAGCGGATAGACATCCGTGCGGCCGCGAAACAGCCGCCGGAAGAGCTGTACCTTCTGCTCGGGCGAAAGTACGGGGGCGCCCGTGTTTCGCACTGCTGGCGATGGTTCGTTCCGGGCCACCCGCACGGGCTTTGCCTGTGCCTGCAGCGTTGCCGGCAGCAAGGCGGTGAGCCGCGCGATTTCGGCCTGCAGGCGGGTGAGCTCCGCGAGCAGCTCCTCGCGTGTGAAATTTTCCCAGTCTGCCTGTAGCAGCTTGCCTTCGTTCATCGCTTCACCGGCCGAAACCCTGGCTCCCATCGAGCACGCCGGCTGGCGCACACGTTCGTTGTTGCATATCATCGTCTCCGATACAGATCACCTGATTTTACCCACGAGCCATGTCTGCCATCGATCGCTACGTCGAAGCCGCGACGCGCGAAAACACCCGGCGCAGTTACCAGTCGGCACTCCGGCATTTCGAGGTTGAATGGGGCGGCTTTCTGCCCGCGAGCGCTGACATGATCGCGCGGTACCTTGCCGATCACGCAAAAACCCTGTCTATCAATACCCTGCGCTCGCGGCTTGCAGCGCTCGCGCAATGGCATCAGACGCAGGGTTTTCCGGATCCGACGAAGGCACCGCATGTGACGCGGATCATTGAGACTGCGACGGCAAACGGAGCCAAGTCCGATCAGCGTCGGCTCCGCAAGCCACGGTCTCCATCGCTCCCATACCGCAAGGAGTTGATCGAGGCTCCAACGATATTCGTCTACCGGATAGCCCTGTATTACCGGCACCGGTACGCGAACAAGATTGCTCACCTCTCGACTGTCATGGTCGCGCGACAGTTGCTCCTGCCAAGCGAACACGACACGTAAGGTCCCTTCCAGCATCGTCGCCGTTGCACTGATTCGATAGTCGATCACGTCTCGATCGGTCGATATTTCCGGTTCGCAGCACATGTCCGGTTGTGCGTACCACGATGCACCACAAAACGACGCGAGTTCGACGTACTGCTCGTAACTCCACGGGTACACCGGCGATCCCGGCCTGATTGCCGCGCGCCTTCCACTGTTGCATGGCCGTGAAGCCAGCGCTATCGAGGGCGAAGTCCAGTTCCGTAAGGTCCGTCGCCTCAGGAATGTGAAACGCCTGCCGTACGGGGTTCCAGAAGGCATTCGCCGACACCATTGCGGCGTATCCTTCGTTGAACGCATGTAAAGCGAGCTTGCCGCCCCGATGCGGTATGCCGGCGCGAACAACAAGGCTGCCGCCGAGATGCGCGTTCGTTTGAAGGACGGGCATGCCCGGGGCGATGCCATCAATCTGTTCGTTGCTCAGGCGAGTTGCTCTTGGAAAAAGACAGGGCAACTCCCTCGCGGGGCGTCGCCCCATGAGGGAAAAATGGCGCGGATCAGGCCGCGAGTTAGAAAAGTGCGATCGGTACGGCGATAACGATGGGCGCGGCGAGTGATGCTCAGACCGCAGCGGACCCAACGGAAACGATCGAACCGCGACGAGTACGACTCTCGATAAGGCCGCGGCGCGCCACTTCCCGAAACGCGGCGTTGATCGTGTTCAAATGGAAACCCAGATCGTCAGCGATGCTCCGTTGGGTGGGCAGCGCGTCGCCCGGCCGGAACAGGCCGGACCGGATCGCCTGCTCAATCTGGTCTGCGACGGCGAGGTAGACCTTTCCGCGAATCCTCGCAAAGTCCGGACGCCATTTCAGTTGATCGCGCTTATGGGCCGTCGGCGGCGTGGGCGCGCTGGGGTAGGAGTTGGTTGCCGAAAACATGATGGCGCATCCTACACCGAACGCAGGCGAATCTGCTTCGCCCACTCGCGGCCGTGAGGCAGCGCCGCGACGAGCGCAGCAAAGTTTGCACGTGCCGGCGGCAATTCAAGCACGCTCTGGGACGCGATAGCGTCCGCCAGACGAAGAGCGTCGACGAAGGCGCCGTCACCGGTGGCAGCGAGCGCGGCGCGCGATTCGTCGCTCGCGAGAACGAGCGAGATGAAGCGCGCAGCACGCGCTGCCTGTCCAGCAGCGACGATACCGGCGATCGCAACGTCGGCCTGTCTGCCCATGTCGGGGTCCGACAAGGCGACGGCGTCTACCACTTCGGCATCGATGAGGCAGCGCACGATGTCTTCAGAGAATTGGTTGCATGAGTAAGTCATCGTCAGGTTCCAGAAGGCGGGGCGCATCCCTCGCGGGGCATTGGCGCCCCGTTGGGTCAGAGTGGAATTCAGTTCGCTCGTCCGACGCTAGCCAGCGATGGCCGCGGCCCGGCATACACCGATACCGCGCACAGGCACGCCGCAGCGACGAGCGAAGCCGCAACGGTTGCGATGGCTTTGTCAAGTTGACGAAAGTAGACTGTACGCGCACCAGTAACGGTAGTTATCCTTATTAAATAGCCTTACCGATTGAGACAGTTGTGCCGCACTCCAGGAACGCCTCTCCACATGGTACGGTTGGACACTTGCCGCTTTCATTCGATGTCTGGGCAAAGCAAACTGCTGCCGGATCGGGCCGGAACCGTGAGAGAAACGCCTGAGCGCGACGCGCATCGCGAAAGCCGAGCATTTGGCGTTCGCGTCTGCGGGTCGGCTGGTGGCTGTTCTCGGCGCGGTTGTTCACGCGTGCAGCCGCCTTGACGAAAACATGCTTCACGTGGGCGAGCTGTGGGATCTCGGCCTTCGCTGCCGGATAGCCGCGTAGCTGGTCAGTGACGATCCTGCGCGGCACCGGGTTTGATCGCAGCATCCGCCGGAAGAAGCGCTTGGCCTCGGCCTTGTCGCGTCGTTTTTGCACCAGAACGTCGAGTTCAGTGCCATGCTCATCGACCGCGCGCCACAGCAGATACGGCTCCTCGCGCAGCGTCACGAACATCTCATCCAGATGCCATGTGCTGCCCCGCTTGCGCCGCGCCGCCTTTGCACACTGGGCGAATCCAGTGCCGAACTTGTCGCACCAGCAACGGATTGTTTCGTACGTGACGACGACACCACGCTCAAGCAACAACTCCTCAATATCGCGCAGGCTCAGGCTGAACCGGAAATACCAGCGAACCGCGCAGCTGATGACGATGGCAGGGAAGCGGTGACCGTGATAAAGCGACTTTCTTTTCCTTCATCGCTTCATTCTACCCCCGCTACTGCGTCAACCTGACAGAGCCCCGTGACTACCTTGCTGAGCGGGCTGGACTGTCGGAGCGCACCTGGTATCGCGCCGAGGCCGATCTGGTCGAGTCTGGATTGATTACCGTGGCGGAGCAGGGCAGGAAGGCGCGCCACGGCCGATTTGGGTCGGCGTATAGGTTCTGTTGCAGTAAGGGTGTCGGGACGAGTGATCTGGCGGACCTTGATCGGTGTCTCGCGATCGGCATTCACCGCATCCAGTGCGGCCAGATTGGAACCGCTTTTGACGATGGTCACGGTCTCTGGCGTACCATTATGGGCGATCGCCTTTTCAAAGAACCGCCGGGCAGCGACCTTGTCCCGCCTGGCCCTGAGCAGGAAGTCGACCGTGTCGCCCGCCTTGTCCACTGCCCG
>NZ_JAYMRY010000060.1:0-32338 GCF_038900695.1 Paraburkholderia sp. JHI2823
CGACGTCAGGCTGGGGCGGCGGGGGTGCGGCGGCCACGGTCGTGGGGCGCGCGGGTGCGGTGGCGACGCGGGGACTGCTGAGGCAGCCGCTGATGAGCAGCGTGGCGGCGAGGGTTCCGGTCAGGGCAAAGGCAGATGGCAGAGCGCGTGATTTCGCGTTCAAACGGGACTCCGGAATGGGTTGTGGTTGGTCCCATGTGTTAACGGCAAGCGCCCGGGGGGCTTGAGAAAACGGCCCTCGATGCAGGGTTTTCTCTGCTTCGTCTTCGCTTCGAGTGGGCCTCTCGCGTAGCTGGTACGGCGTGTCGCTGCCCGCTGCGGAATTTATCAAGAATCCTAAGTGAGGGGAAACAGCGCGAGCGCTTGCTGGCCGACTATCGAATGCCCGGCGCGATGGGCGCTGCGCCATGGCAGCCGGTCAAGCGAAAAGGCGTCTGCCGACGAGCAGAGGCAGACGTAGCACGAACCCGCTCACGAGCCGCAGGTGCATGCCCGCGAGCAGCAGGTTGTCGCGCACGTAGTTGAAGTGCGAAACGCCGCCTTCGCCGGCGCTGAAGTAGCGCACCGGCGCTTCGATGCGAATGGGCCGCACGCCGGCCCAGCACAGCCGCACGGCGGCTTCGGGATCGAAGTCGAAACGGCGCATCCACGTCTGGCGATGCATGATCGCGGCGAGCGGCGCGATCGGATAGACGCGAAAGCCGTAGAGCGAATCGCCGATGCCGGCCCACAGCGTTTCGAAGTCGGCGAAGAAGTTCGAGAGGCGCCGTCCCTGCACGCGCAGTTGCGGCGCGCTCGCGTCGAACTTCGGCAAGCCCAGCACCATGGCCTCGGGCGCGGCCTGGGAGGCAGCCATGAACTCGGGAATCAGCGCGGCGGGGTGCTGGCCGTCGGAGTCCATCGTCAAGACGTGTGTGAAGCCTCGCTCGGCGGCCGCTTCCAGCCCCGCGAGCACCGCGCCGCCCTTGCCGCGATTCTCGGGCAGCACGATCACGTGCAGGCCGGGGTCGTGCAGTGCCATTGCTTGCAGGCGCTCGGCGCTGCCGTCCGTGCTGCCGTCCACCACCACCCACACCGGGTTCCATTGCGCGCGCGCGCCGCGCACGGTCTCGTCGAGCTTCGCACCCGGGTTGTAGCTCGGTATCAGGACGAGATGCGTGGACGAGGCGCTCGGCGTGGACATGGCAGCGGCCGCTCCGGCGGCGGGAGACCCTGAGAAAATGGTAGGTCGCGCCGCCGCGCGCGCATAACCGCCGTCATGTGCGCCGTCGCGGGCATCGCGCCCGACGGGCGGCGCGACTTCGTAACAGGATGCTTCGCCAGCCGTGCCCGTGCTTGCACCGGGCGCGGAGCGCGACTGCCGCTTGGCGTCGAAGGGTTGCACGGACACTTGTCTTTCCTCAGAGGATGCGGTTAGCGCGGAGGCCGCTCAGGCGAGGCCGCCGTTGATCGAGAGTACTTGCCCGGTCACGTAGGCGGCCGCGTCGGAGACGAGGTACGCCACCATGCCCGCGACTTCGGCGGGCTGGCCGGCGCGCTGCGCGGGCACGAGCTGCTTGATGCGCTCGGCGGGAAACGCTTGCTCCGCCATGGGCGAGGCGATGATGCCGGGCGCCACGGCGTTCACGGTAATGCCGCGCGAGGCCAGTTCCAGCGAGAGCGATTTCGTCGCGCCGATTAGCCCCGCTTTCGCGGCCGCGTAGTTCGCCTGGCCGCGATTGCCCATCACACCCGCGAGCGACGCGATATTGACGATGCGCCCGTGGCGCGTGCGGATCATCGGCATGAGGAGCGGCTGCGTCACGTTGAAAAAGCCGTTGAGCGAGACGTCGATCACGCGGCGCCATTGCTCGCGGCGCATGCCCACGAGCGGCGCGTCGTCGTGAATGCCCGCGTTGTTCACGAGGATCTGCACGGGCGCTGCCTCCACGAGACGCTTGAGCGCGGCTTCGGTGGCATCGGCGTCGGTCACGTCGAAGGCGATGGCGTGCGCGCGTCCGCCCGCGGCGACGATGCGCTGCGCGACGGCCTCGGCCTCGCCCAAACGACGGTTCGCATGGACCCAGACTTCGTGGCCCGCCTGTGCGAGCGCTTCGCTGATAGCCTGCCCGAGTGCGCCGCTGCCGCCTGTCACGAGTGCACGCATGCGTATTCCCCCAATGCCGGCGCCCGTGCGTCAGCGCACGCGGTGCGCCTCGACGTAGGCCGCCAGTGCGCCGAGCGTCGCGAAGATCTTTTCGTTATCCGGATTGTCCGAGCGCAGCTCGAAGCCGTACTTCTTCGAGATCAGCAGCGCGATTTCCAGAATATCGATCGAGTCGAGCCCGAAGCCTTCGCCATAGAGGGGAGTATCGGCGCTCACGTTGTCGAGCGAGACGTCTTCGAGATTCAGCTCGGTCACGATCAGCGTGGCGAGCTCTTTTTGCAGTGCGTTCATCATGCGTGGGCTCTTCGGGCACGCCGCCCTTGCGGCGGACGCCCCTTTTTTAGGGTTCGTGTGATGTAAAAGTTACGCGGATTCTAGTCGATGGGTATCGGTGCGTATACGGTGCTGCGGGCCGAAAGGGTTACAGAGGGTCGGGGCCCTCTCGCACGCATTTTGGGATCGGAACGCGCGAGACGCTTGCGCCGCTTTGCGCCTGTCTTCTTCGGACGGAAGCCTTGCCGCGCGGGATTCCGAACATTCAGTTACAAACCGGTGTGATGCTGGACGGGTGTTCGCGTCGCGCCATCTTAAAATGTGCGGGCCGGAACAGGTCCGCAAGAAACCGGCCCGATAATTGCTTTTTTATATGACGATTCGCGACGCGGGCGCTGTACGGCCGCACGCGCGCGAATCCTACGATTCTTACAACGATTGCCAACATGCCATGCTCGTTTAGCCTTACCGCGTTGCGTTGCGCCGGCGTGCGTGCCCGGTCATGCCCGGCGAGTTTCCGGCGTCAGGAGGCGTCGCGCGCCCGGCAGGCTGCAGGGCGATTGCGCGGAGGCACGCGATGACCGCGGTGGCGCCGGCGGCGCGCGCGGTGCTGGCCGTGGCGGCAGTGGTCGCCTGGCAGGTCGGCGCGCATTACGCGGTGGCGACGCCGGGCGCGCACGGCTTTGGCCTTGCGATGGCTTTTGCGCCGCCGCTCGCGATCGCGCTCGCCGCTGCCGCCCGCTCGCCGCGCCGGACAGTGCTGCTGCCGCTCTGGGCGCTCGTCGCGCTGGCGCTCTGGTTTGCGCGCATGCCCCTTGCTTTGCACTTCGCATGGGGATTGTTCCTCGAGCATGTGAGCTTCAACCTCGCGATGGCGCTGCTGTTCGGGCGCACGCTCGCGGCGGGGCGCGTGCCGCTCTGCACGCAGTTCGCGGCGATGATCCACGGCGGCGCGCTCACGCCTGCCGTCGCGCGCTACACGCGCCAGATCACGCTCGCATGGACGCTCTTTTTCATCGCGATTGCCGGCGTTTCGACGCTGATGTTCGCGATTGCACCGATTCTCGCGTGGTCGACGTTCGCCAACTACCTCGCGTTGCCGCTCGTGGCGGTGATGTTCGTCGCCGAGCACGCGTGCCGGCGTTTCGCGTTGCCGGGCGAGCCGCGCGCCGGCATGCTCGACGCGATCCGCGCCTACCGGCAGACGAGCCGGGCGCATTCGTGATGGATGGATGCCGTCTTGCCCGCCTCGCCAACCCAGGATTTCGTTTTGACTGAAGTTATGCAGACTCATCCGCTCGTTTTTCACAAATCGCCCGAGCAGATCATTGCCTGGCGCGACGGCGCGCCCGTCACGGTGCGCGCCTTTCTCGCCGAGGTCTCGCGCGTGGCCGCGGCGCTGCCGGCGGGCGGGCACGTGTTCAACGTCTGCCGCGACCGCTACCGCTTCACGGTGAGCCTGTGCGCGGCGCTCGTGTCCGGCCGCGTCAGCCTGCTGCCGTCCACCCAGACGCCCGAGACGGTGCGCCAGCTCGCCGCCTTCGCACCCGACGCGTTTTGTCTGCACGACGCGCCCGAATGCGCGATCGACCTGCCGCGATTTGCGTATCCCGAATCCGGCGCCGAGCAAGCGCCCGGCGCGCAGGCGCCGTTCGTCGTCCCGCGGATCGACGCTTCGTGTACCGTGGCTTACGTGTTTACTTCGGGCTCCACCGGCGCGCCGGTGCCGCACCGCAAGACCTGGGGCATGCTCGTCGCGGGCGTGCGCGCGTCGGCCGAGCGGCTGGGCTTGCTCGATGCGCGCGACTGCACCATCGTCGGCACGGTGCCGCCGCAGCACATGTACGGTTTCGAGGCGACGGTGCTGCTCGCGCTGATCGGCGGTCTCGCGTTCAGCAACCGGCTGCCGTTCTATCCCGGCGATATCCGCGATGAACTCGAAGCGGTGCCGCAGCCGCGCGTGCTCGTGACCTCGCCGATCCATCTGCGCGCGCTGCTCGGCACCGATCACGCGTTGCCGCCGTCCGAACTCGTGCTCAGCGCCACCGCGCCGCTTTCGGAGAAGCTCGCGAGCGAAGCCGAGGCGCGCCTGAGGGCGCCGCTCATCGAGATCTACGGCAGCACCGAAACCGGCCAGATCGCGACGCGCCGCACCGCACGGGGCGCGACGTGGCATTTGCACCCGAAGATCCGCCTGGAAGCGCGCGAGAGCGAGACCCCGGAAGACGTGGACAAGGGGCCCACGATGTGGGTTTCGGGCGGCCATGTCGAGGAGCCGGTCCCCATGGGCGACGCACTCGAACTGCTCGACGCGGAGCATTTCCTCCTGCACGGACGCAAGACGGACCTCATCAACATCGCGGGCAAGCGCACGTCGCTCGCCTACCTCAACCATCAGATCAACGCGATTCCTGGCGTGGTGGACGGCGTGTTCTTCATGCCCCGGCACGACGAGCGCGACGGCGACGAGCACGTGAAGCGCCTCGTCGCGCTCGTGGTCGCGCCCACGCTTTCGCTCGCCGATCTGCAGCGCGCGCTGCGCGAGCGCATCGACCCCGCGTTCCTGCCGCGTCCGCTCATATTCGTCGATGCGCTGCCGCGCAACGACACCGGCAAGCTGCCGCACGACGTGCTTGCTGCGCTGGTTGCGCTTCATACGGGCGGCGGCCTCGCGCCCGCCACGAAGCACGCGCCCGATGCGAACGAAGCGGGCACGCCGTCGTCCGCGCTCTCGTTCACGATTCCCGCCGACCATCCGGCGCTGCCCGGCCACTTTCCGGGCCACCCGGTGGTGCCCGGCGTCGTGCTGCTCGATCACGCCATCGATGCGATCGGCACCGCGCTGAACCGGCCGCTCGCCACATGGAAGCTCAGCTCCGCCAAGTTCCTGAGCCCGGCCGCGCCCGGCGAAACCTTCGACCTTGCCTGGGATGCCGCTGCGAGCGGCGCGATCCGCTTCACGCTGCGCGCGGGCGCGCGCGATGTCGCGAGCGGCGTGCTCAGCGGCGCAAGCAGCGCCGGCCCTCTCACCCGTGCGAGCGGGCAAACGGGAGCGCAGCCATGACGAATCGCACCGACTGGGCGAACCAGCAGGAACGCAGCAACACGCTGCTTCTGCGCGTCATGACGTGGCTTTCCCTGCGCCTCGGCCGCCGTGCGGGCCGCGCGCTGCTGCACCTGATCGCACTGTATTTCGTGCTGTTTTCGCCGCGCGCGTGCGCGGCCTCGCGCGACTATCTGCGCCGCGTGCTGGGCCGCCCCGCGCAGTGGCGCGACGTCTACCGCCACGTCTTCACGTTCGCCGCGACGATCCACGACCGCATCTATCTGGCGAACGGGCGCTTCGATCTGTTCGACATCCGCCCGCATGGCCACACGCTCGTGGACGCCGCGCTCGAGAAGGGACGGGGCGTCTTCCTGATGGGCGCGCACCTCGGCAGCTTCGAGGTCGTGCGCGCGCTCGGCCGTACGCGGCCCGACTTGCGCGTGGTCGTGACGATGTACGAGGAGAACGCGCAGAAGATCAACGCGACGCTGGCCGCCGTGAATCCGGCGGCGAAGCCCGAGGTGATCGGCCTGGGCCGGGTCGGCTCGATGCTCAAGGTGCACGAGCGTCTCGACCAGAACTGCATGGTCGGCCTGCTCGCCGACCGCACGCTGCTCGCGGACGACGCGGCCACCATGCGGCGCATGGCCTTTCTCGGCGAGCCGGCGGCGTTTCCGCTCGGCCCGCTCTACATGGCCGCGATGCTCAAGCGCCCGGTGCTCTTCATGACGGGCCTTTACCGCGACGGCAACCGCTACGACGTGCACTTCGAAACGCTCGCGGACTTCACGGACGTGCCGCGCGAGGCGCGCCAGCGCACGATCGACGCGGCGCTCGTGCGCTACGTCGCGCTGCTCGACCGCTATTGCCGCGCCGCGCCGTACAACTGGTTCAACTACTTCGACTTCTGGCAGGGCGGCAGAAAGGCCGCGCATGCGGGCGTCCCGGCATCGGCTCCGGCTGCGGCTCCGGCCGCGCCCCGCAAGGCGGGCGCGGCCCCGATGCGCCGCCGCGAGTCGCGCGCCCACGCCGAGCTTCCCGTGCACGAGGTGACCGACGCATGAGCGCGATCCGCCAATTCGTGTCCATGCGCGCGGCGGCAAGCGCTGCATGTTTCCTGATGGTTTCGAGCGCCATCGCGCAGGCGGCCGGAACGACGCAACCGGCCTGGACGATCGACCGCCTCATGTCCACGCTCGCGCAGCACAAGTCCGGCCACGCGAGCTTCACCGAGACGAAATACCTTTCGATCGCCACGCAGCCCGTGGAATCGTCGGGCGAACTCGTGTTCGTCGCGCCCGACCACCTGGAAAAGATCACGCAGAGCCCGAAGCCCGAGCATCTCGTGGTGGACGGCGACATGCTGACCGTGCAGCGCGAGAACCACAAATACACGCTCGCCCTTGCACGCTATCCGGAGCTTGGCGCGTTCATCGAGAGCATCCGCGCGACGCTGGCGGGCAACCGCTTCGCGCTCGAAAAGGTGTACAAGGTCGCGCTCGCGGGCGAGGGCGACGACTGGTCGCTCACGCTCACGCCGCTCGACTCGCGCATGCTCAAAGTGGTGAGCACGATCACCATAGACGGCTCCGGCGACGCATTGCGCAGCGTCGCGATCCAGCAGGCGGATGGCGATCATTCGCTGATGCGCCTGCACGCCCTTTCCGCGGACGCGAACTGATGGATCCGCGCGCCCATCCGCTCCTTGCACGCGGCTTCGCGCTCGCGCAGCGCCGCGCCGTCGCGGTGTGGCTGCTGTGCCTCGTGGCGTGCGCCGTGGCGATAGGCCGCGCGCATTTCACCGCCGATCTCTCGGCGTTCCTGCCGCGCTCGCCGAGCCCGAAGCAGCAGGTGCTCGTCGATCAGTTGCGCGACGGCCTCGCTTCGCGGCTCATTCTCATCGGCATCGACGGCGGTTACGAGAGCACGCGCGCTGCGCTTTCGCGCCGCGTGGCGCAGACCTTGCGCGCCGACCCGCAGTTCGCGGCCGTGCATAACGGCGCGGACGAAAACGACGCGCGCGACGAGCAGTTCATGTTTGCGCACCGCTACGTGCTGAGCCCAGCGGTCACGCCGCAACGTTTCACCGAACACGGGCTGCACGACGCGCTCGGCGAGAGCCTCGATCTGTTGACTTCGTCCGCGGGGCTCATCGCCAAGGATCTGCTGCCGCGCGACCCGACGGGCGAGGTGGCGGCGATGCTCGGCCAGCTCGATAGCGCGGCGCAGCCCGCGAGCCGCGCCGGTGTATGGGCCTCGCGCGACGGCCGGCGCGCCGTGCTCGTCGCACAGACCGTCGCCGCCGGCTCCGACACCGACGCCCAGGGGCGCGCCATCGACGCCGTGCGTCAGGCCTTTGCCGCCGCCGCGGCCACCTTGCCCAATGCTTCGGCCTACCAGGTATCGATGACGGGGCCTGGCGTGTTCGCGGTTGCGACGCGAGATGCCATCCGTCACGACGTGGAACGCCTCTCGACGCTGAGCCTCGTGCTGATCGTCGCGCTGCTGCTCACGCTCTACCGCTCGCCGCGCACGCTGGCGCTCGGGTTGTTGCCGGTGCTCTCGGGCGTGGCGGCGGGCATCGCTGCGGTCGCGCTCGCATTCGGCACGGTGCACGGCCTGACGCTCGGCTTCGGCACCACGCTGATCGGCGAAGCGGTGGACTACTCGATCTATCTGTTCGTGCAGTCGTCGCAAGGTGGGTCACGCGGCGCACCGCCGGGTGCGCTTCAGGGCCGCGACACGCTGCGCGCGTGGCTCGCCGCCTACTGGCCGACCATTCGCCTCGGCGTGCTGACCTCGGTGTGCGGCTTCGCGTCGATGCTGTTCTCGGGCTTTCCCGGCCTCGTGCAGCTTGGCCTCTATTCGATTGCCGGCCTCGTGAGCGCCGCGCTCGTCACGCGTTTCGTGCTGCCGCAGCTTTGCGGCGGCACGGTCGCGATTCGCGATGTCTCGCGCATCGGCGCGGCGCTCGCGCGTCTCGCGCAGGCCGCGCCGCGCTTGCGCTGGCCGCTCGCGGCGCTCGTGCTCGCCGCCGTCGCCTTGCTCTGGTTGCATCGCGACGGCCTCTGGAGCCGCGAGCTTTCCTCGCTGAGCCCGGTGCCCGCCGCGAGCCAGGCGCTCGACACGCGCCTGCGCGCGGACGTAGGCGCGCCCGACGTGCGCTATCTCGTGGTGATTCCGGCCGCGAGCGAGCAGGCCGCGCTCGAAGGCGCGGAGAAGGTCGGCGCGCAGTTGCAGCCGCTCGTCGACCGTGGCGTGCTGGGCGGTTTCGAGAGCCCGTCGCGCTATTTGCCGAGCGACGCGACCCAACGCGCGCGCCTCGCGAGCCTGCCCGCGAAGGATGTACTCGCTGCACGCCTGACCGAGGCGATCAGGAATCAGTCGGTGGACGTGAGGCCGGATGCGTTCGCGCCTTTCCTTGCCGATGTGGAGGCTGCGCGCACCCAGCCGCTGGTCACGCGTGCGGACCTCAAGGGCACGTCGATGGCGCTCGCCGTCGATGCGCTCCTGACCCAGCGCAACGGCCAATGGAACGCGATGCTGGCCTTGCGCGCGCCGTCCAATGCGCAGGGCACGCGTGCTGCGGACGCCCCGAGCCTCGACGCCACGCCCGTGAGCGACGCCGTCGCGCGCGCGAATGTGCCGGGCGCGCTCTTCGTGGACCTGAAGGCCGAGGCGGACCGCCTGTATGCGAACTATGTGCATGAGGACATCCGCCTCTCGCTCGCGGGCTTCGTCGCCATCGCCGTGCTGCTGGCCGTCGCACTGCGCTCGCCGACTCGCGCGGCGCGTGCGCTCGCGCCGCTCGTCGCCGCCGTGCTGGTCGTGGCGGCGGGATTCGCGCTGGCGGGCGTGTCGCTCACCATCCTGCATCTCGTGGGCATGCTGCTCATCGTCGCGGTGGGATCGAACTATGCCTTGTTCTTCTGCAAGCACGACGAGCACGCGAGCGTCACGCCGCGTACGCTCGTCTCGCTGCTGGTGGCCAATCTCGCGACGGTGGCGGGCTTCGGTCTGCTCGCGCTCTCTCACGTGCCGCTGCTCGAAACGTTTGGTCTGACGGTGGGGCCAGGTGCCGTGCTCGCGCTCGTGTTCGCGGCGATCCTCGCGCCGCCGCTGGTTCACGGCACCGACGAGGCACACGCTCCCGACGCGCCCCAACCGCTGCGGCGTCCTGCGCAAACTCGCGCCGAGGCCGCACATTTGAGCCACCCCGACGGAGGCCGCGCATGAGTTCGCCTTCGCTGCCGTCGTCATGCTTCACGCCCGCCGCGGTGCGACGCTGGAAGCCGTCGCCGTTCATTTGCGGCGCGGCGGCGCTGCACGCGGGCGCGGCCGCCGCGCTCGCCGTGCAGCCGGGTGCGTGGCCGTGGGCCGTGGGCAGCGTGGCCGCCTCGCATCTGGCGCTCACCGCCGCCGGCCTGTGGCCGCGCAGCGCGCTGCTCGGTCCGAACTGGACGCGCTTGCCCGAACCTGTGGGGCGGCGCATCGCACTGACCATCGACGATGGTCCGGACCCCGAAGTAACGCCGCGCGTGCTCGATCTTCTCGATCGGTTCGATGCGCGCGCAACGTTCTTCTGCATCGGGGAGCTGGCGCGACGCCATCCGCAGCTGGTCGAAGCGATCGTGGCGCGCGGCCACGCCGTCGAGAACCATAGCGAGCACCATCGGCTTACGTTTTCGCTGTTCGGGCCGCGCGCCATGAAGCGCGAGATCGCGGCCGGGCAGCGCACGCTCACCGAAATTGCGGGCGTCGCGCCGCGCTTTTTCCGCGCGCCTGCGGGCTTGCGTAATCCGTTTCTCGAGCCGGCGCTGTGCAGCCTCGGCCTGCAGCTCGCGAGCTGGACGCGGCGCGGGTTCGACACGCGCGCGCAAGAGGCCGGTGCGGTCACGCGCCGTCTGCTCGACGGTCTTGCGCCACGCGACATCCTGCTAGTGCATGACGGCCACGCGGCCCGCGACGCGCGCGGTGAGCCGCTCGTGCTAGAGGTGCTGCCGCCGCTGCTGCGCGCCGCTGCGGACAACGACCTGCAGTGGGCGACACTGCGCGCGTGTCTGGACGACCAGACGGGCCATCCCTGATTCCACGTATGCGCCAACGGATCGACTGACGTGAAACCCATCCTCCTTTCGCATTTCACTGCCACCAGTTGCCTCGGGCGCGGGCTCGACGCGACGCTCGACGCGCTGCGCGGCAAGCGCGGGGGCCTCGCGCGCTGCGACTTCGAGCGCGCAGACCTCGATACGTGGATCGGCGCCGTGGCCGGCGTCGAGAGCGGGGCCATCCGCGCCGATCTCGCCGACTACGCGTGCCGCAACCACCGTCTCGCGCAGCTCGGCCTCACCCAGGACGGCTTCGCCGAACACGTCCAGGCCGCCGTCGCACGCTATGGCGTGCAACGCGTGGGCGTGTTCGTCGGCACCAGCACCTCGGGCATACTCGAAACCGAAAATGCGTACCGGTTGCGCGACCCGGAAAGCGGCGCGCTCAAACCCGGCTTCCATTACGCGCAAACGCACAACCCGTTCGCGCTCGCCTCTTTCGTGCGCGCGTATTTTGGGCTGCGCGGACCGGCGACGTCGATTTCTTCGGCGTGCTCGTCGAGCGCGAAGGTGTTCGGCTCCGCGCGCCGCATGATCGAAGCGGGGCTCATCGACGCGGCCGTGGTGGGCGGCGTCGATTCGCTCTGCCTGACGACGCTGTACGGCTTCAATTCGCTCGAACTGCTTTCGCGCGATCCGTGCCGCCCGTTCGACGTGAACCGCAACGGCATATCGATCGGCGAGGCCGCGGCGTTCGCCTTCCTCGAACGCGTGCCCGACACGCTCGATGACGACGCGATCCTGCTGCTCGGCGTAGGCGAATCGAGCGACGCGCATCACATGTCATCGCCGCATCCCGAAGGCCTCGGCGCGCGCGCCGCGATGGAGCAGGCGCTCGCGACCGCGGGCCTCGCTGCGCGCGACATCGACTACATCAACCTGCACGGCACGGCCACGCCGAGCAACGACGCCGCCGAAAGCCGCGCGATCAACAGCGTGTTCGAGCGCACGCCGTGCAGCTCGACGAAGGGCGCGACCGGACATACGCTGGGCGCTGCGGGCGCGCTCGAAGCCGTGATCGCGGCGCTCGCGCTGCGGCATCGTTTCTTGCCTGCCGGCGTCAACACCACGCAGCCCGACGCGGCGCTCGGCCTCGACTACGTGCTCGAAAGCCGCGAGGCACGCGTGGGCACCGCGCTCAGCAACTCCTTCGGCTTTGGCGGCACGAACTGCAGCCTGCTGCTCGGCCGCGCGGACCGCGCCTGTCACGGATGACCCTCATGAGACTTTCCGCCTTCATCGAAAGCGTCGGCGTGATCGGCCCGGGGCTCGCCAACTGGCCGCAGGCCGCCGACGTGCTCGCGGCGCGCGCGCCTTACGCGAGCGCACGCACGGTGCTGCCGCCGCCGGACGGTTTGCCCGCCGCGGAGCGCCGCCGCACCGGGCCGGTCGTCAAGATCGCGCTGGCCGTGGGCCACGAAGCCGTGGCGGCGAGCGGCCGTGACGCGACCACGCTCGCCGCCGTGTTCGCGGCCTCGGGCGGCGATGGCGTGAACTGTCACGCGATCTGCGCAACGCTCGCGGGCGACGATCGCCAACTCTCGCCCACGCGCTTTCACAACTCGGTGCACAACGCGCCCGCTGGCTACTGGAGCATCGCGGCGGGGGCGCGGGCGACGTCGAACGTGCTGTGCGCGCACGACGGCAGCTTCGCGGCGGGGCTGCTCGAAAGCGTGTGCCAGGTGGCCGTGGATGGCGTGCCCACCTTGCTGATTGCCTACGATGCGGACTACCCCGAACCGCTTCACGCGGTGCGGCCCGTTGCGGATGCATTCGGCGTCGCGCTCGTGCTCGCGCCGCAGGCGAGCGCGGCGACGCTCGCGCGCCTCGATGTGACGCTCACCGATGCGCAGGCGTCGACGCTGGCTTCTCCCGAACTCGAAGCGCTGCGCACGAACAACCCTGCCGCGCGCGTGCTGCCGCTGCTGGAAGTGCTGGCGTGCCTTGCCGAACCACGTCGGCAGGGCAGCGTGGTGATCGACTACATGCCCGAGGTACGCGTGCATATCGACGTGACGATGCCCGAGGTGTCGGGGGAAGGTGCATGACGATGCAGGCCGACCTGCCGCGCGTCCTCGTGCACGCGATCGCCAACGCAGCGAGGACCGTGCCGCTGGACCATGCGTGGATCGCGGCGCACATTCCGCATAGCGGCGCGATGTGCCTGCTCGACGCGGTCGAGGCGTGGGACGAGACGCGCATTCGCTGCACGGCGACGAGCCATCGCGACGTGGGCAATCCGCTGCGTTCGCGCGGCCGTCTCGCGGCGGTTTGCGGCGTGGAGTATGCGGCACAGGCAATGGCCGTGCATGGCGCGCTGCTGGGTGCGCTGGACGGCGCGCAAGACGGATCGACGACGAGCGTGCCGCGCGTGGGCTATCTTGCGAGCGTGCGCAACGTGGAGGCGCACGTCGAGCGGCTCGATATGCTCGATGCGCCTCTGGTAATCGAGGCCGAGCGCGTGAGCGGAAGCGGCAATACGATCCTTTACGGTTTTACTGTGCGCTGCGACGGCAGCGTGCTGCTTACGGGACGCGCGGCGGTGATGCTCGACGCGTCCGCAGTCATCCGTTGAAAACACAATGGGAGCCCGACGATGAAAACAAAACGGTTCATACTTGCCGCGCTCGTGCTGGGCATGGCCAGCACGATGGCGCACGCCGACCTTCACGAAGTGAAGGAGAACATCAAGCACGATTCGAAGGAGGCGGCGACGAAAACCGGGCACGCCGCGCGCGACTTCGGCCACGCCACCGCGAGCGCGGCGAAGGCCGTGGGCCATGGCATCGCGCACGTGTCGCGCGAAGGTTATGAGGCTACGAAGCGCGCGACCAAGCGGGTGTTTCATAAGGATGGTGGTGGCGATAAGAGCCAGGCGTAAGGCGGTTTTTCGTCGGCGCGTGTACGCGTGAAACGCAATACGGCGGCATCGTTTCTTGTATGGTGTCGCTCCCGAGTGCATCGGGTATCGACAGCCCGTAGCGCTCTTGAACAGCAAGGCCGCTCGTTCATCAATGCGCGGCCTTTTTCATTGTGCGCTTGTGGCCTGTGCATTCGGGTTCGAATACGCCTTTATGCCTGTTTGGCGTCGTGGCAGTAGACGCATGGCGTAACGCCCCGGGGCCGGTTCTTCGCGCGTAGCGTTCTTCCTAGTTTTGTCTGCGTCGCGCCGGGTCGTTGAGCCGCACCGGTGCATCCGACTTGGCGCGATCGCGCCTATTTCGTTCTTTGGATCGACCCGCGAGCCAGCCGTGATAGCGCTGCAAACAGTCATCGACCACACGCATCTAATGCCGCCGTACATGCGCTGCGCCGTTGGTAGCAGCTGCCGCGCTGTGTCCCGGGTTCGGCAAGTTGTCCGCCTCACCCAGTAGCGCGTTGGGTGCGCTCGATAGTTGCATCGAGGCCGCCGCGTATTTGTGATCGCCGGTTAATTCGGCTTCAATGAAGCCGACGCCTGCGGTGTTCGAACAGCATCTGGCGCTCGCCGGTATCGTGCAATCATCTCGACGCCGGGCAGGTACAGGGGGAAGACCCTGGCGTAACGCATCACGCGCCGTGTGGCATCCCCGGTGGTAAGGCGCACGCCGCGGCGTCTGCGGCGATGGCGCACAGCCAGCGCCAGAGCGGCACACCGCCTGCTAAACCAGCGCGAGCAGGTGCGTGTCCAAATCGAGGAAAATGCCGTGCGGCAAGTTCAGTCGGGCTTTGGAAAGGGCTTGCGCACTCACGCACCGAACCGGTTCGGCCTGGTTGCGAAGCACGGCGAAGAAAACGATCCAGTTCGGTTTGGACGCAAGCCCGCCGCGGAACCAGCAGACCAGCGTGACGAAATCGAGCACCCGCCGGCGGCTGAAATTCCGCGCATTCGTATATGGCGTGCCAGCAGTTCAGGGGACTGGAGGTGCGCAATAAACTCGGTCAGTACGGTGTTAACCCGAGTTCTTCCGTGAATTACTAAGGATAACTATGGATAAAATCTTACTATCGAAAACATTTGTTTATAAGGGGCGCGGCTTAAGTTGCGAGGATTGGATCGGAGACCGGGGACAACTTGCACATTTCAATGAACATGATTAACCGGATCGGCACCGCGAACAGCGCGCCTGACCTTACTCCGCCGAGTACACCATACGCAAGTCGCGGGCGCGCCGTTTTTCGGTTGATGGAAGTCGCCGGAATGGGGCAGGCGCCGGTTGCCCCCTGAAATGCGTGCTGCATTGGTTCAGCCCACCAAGGTCGCTGCCCATGGCTCATCATCGTGCGCAAGAAGTCGTCTCCAGGAGATGAGATCTGCGGACGTGGGTTGAAGGGCATTTCGAATGCTTAGCCCCATGAGACGAAATCGAGCAGCCGGCGCCGGCTGAACTGCAGCGTGTCGATGATCTTGCGCGAGAGATCTAGCTCAGTGGAGAGAGGTAATGAACGTATTCAGTATAGGGATCGCCCAGGTTTTTATCTTGAAATAGTGAAGGTGACGACGATCCGCGCTGCCTCACACTTCTACGCTCGGGTGCTTAGATTGAGAGGATCAAAAAAACTCCTCTTTCATGTTTACATTTTCATTTCATGTTCTACGATGGGTCAACGTATCTTTGAAAACGATCTGGCCTGTAACGTTTTAACAGCAGTGGTGGTGCTAACCCGTGTGCTGGTTGCCGCGCGTCCTCATTCGGTACGATTGAAGGTGCGGATCATTTTCCGCACAGGGCGGCGAAGCTTCATCACCACATTTCTTCAAGCAGCAACGCCAAAGAACGGCCCTCAGGATGACCCCTTTACCCGCACCATTCGTAGAAAGCCGCGCCTTGGGTGTGTCACACATGCACGGACTTCAATCAGGAATCCTGTTTGACTGTCCCTTTGACGTGGTCGTCATCGGCAGCGGTGCCGGGGGTGCCGTTGCTGCGGAAACCTTCGTTCGCGCAGGGCTTCGCACGCTGTTGCTCGAAGAGGGTGCCAGACTCATCGCCAATGCCGGGAACGCTGTGGTGGATGCGGACGCCATTCGCGCATTGGCTGGCAACGAAGTGCAGGGATGGGATCCGAGTGGATGGCCATGGAGCACGCGCAACCTTGGAGGAGGCACCGTTTTCTATGGCGGTGCATCATTCCGGTACACTGAATTCGATTTCGATCCTGGCGAGCTCATTCGTGTCGATGGCTTGCCGGTGAAGTGGCCTATCAGTGCCGCCGATCTCACGCCATTTTACGAGGAGATCGAATCGAGTCTTTCTATTGATCACTCGGGATTTGTATGCGCGCGCAGACAGGTTCCTGAGGCTTTGAGCCTGCCCGCGGAACATCTCTGGGAAGGGGCGCTTCGGCTGGGCCTTTGGCCCCGCCCGACCCCGCTAGCGGTCGATCGCGCCCTGTGCGACTGCTGCTCGCTTTGCATCTCGTCACAATGCACGCGCGGCGCCAAGCGCGATGTGGTGCATGCAATGATCGGTCCGCTGGCCGATTCTCCCAACCTGACGCTGCTGACCGGCGTGAAGGCCGTTGCGCTGATGCAGGAAAGGCGTAATTGCGCGAGCGCGGTTCATTGTATGGACGCCCGAACCAAACAGGTTCGTTCCATCCGCGGCCACCGTTTCGTTCTGGCCTGCAATGCGATTCAGACAGCCGCCTTGTTGTTGCGCTCAGTCACACCGTATGCGCCAGGCGGCATTGGCAACGAGCACGATGTCGTCGGTCGGGGGCTTTGCATGAAACTGAGCGAATATTCGCAGGGCATCGTGAAGGCAGACCGACAACAAATCGACTCTCACCCGATCGGTTATCGGGGGCCGTTTTCCACGGTCTGCGTGCTCGACCATTATCTGGATGAACGCTGTCCGACTGGTGTCGGCGGACTGATCTACGAAGCCAAGCATGACAACTGGTACCCCTTGCAGGTCGACGCTTTGGTGTTGCGAGTCGAAACTATTCTTGCGGACCATCCATCTCTTGGGAATCGGGTCCGTCTTTCCAGTAGCACAGACTCTTGGGGCCTGCCGCAGATCATGATCGACTATACGACGGACTCACGGGATCTGGCGCGCCTCGCCTATATGGTGGAAAGGTCAACCGAATGGCTTAAGGCCGCAGGCGCTCGCGATATCCAACACGAAGCCTCTAACTTTGCCAAAGGCAGCACCCACCTGCATGGCACCTGCCGCGCGGGCGATGATCCGCGAACCTCGGTGGTGGACCGGGACGGCAAGCTTCATTCGCTGGATAACGTCTACGTTGCGGATGGTAGCTACATGCCTTACCCCGGCGGCGTAAATCCCACGCTGACGATCCAGGCCAACGCCCTGAGAATTGCTCGCCGCATCGCTCTCGATGCAACAAGTCATGCGAACGACCCGCGAGTGCCGCGCCCCTCTGCAATCTGAAGATCATTCACAAAGCGACCACGGTCATGACGCCAACCTTCCTTCGCCAGTTCATCATTTATACGATCTGCAATGTGACCGGCGAGGAGCCAGGGAATATTGTGGCCCTCGACAAGGTCGAATTGAATACCCGCGATTGGGAACAGATCTTTAGCCGGCTGGAAGCAATCCTCGATGTTCACACCGGCTTGTTGACGTCGACCGAGAGATCCATTTCCATCGAAGCGTTAACGCACTTGCTGCATGCGAGGCTCACAGGAGACATCATCGTCTGACTGACATTGCGAAGACGTCGCGACGATATTGTTGAAGCCTTCCCGCACGCATGCGAGACGTCTTGTATCCGTTGGGGAGGGCTGCATGTCGTGCCACTTCAACCTGTCGCAGATCACAGTCGACAGGTTAGATAACTGGCCTCTGTGCACTGGAGCCGCCACTAAAGCTTGACCTGCTTAACCGAAGGCTTGATCCATATGAGAGTCCTGAAGCTGACGCCCTTTTTCCATCACCCAGACGTCGAATCCTGGCCAATGGCTTTCGATTCGGTCGGTGGCATGCAGGTGCAGACTTGGCGACAGGCGGTCTGCCTCGCGGAAGCAGGCATCCATCAGCATGTGATGACAATCGGCTTTCCGGGACTGCCAAAACTACGGCAGTTGCATCCGCTGCTGTGGGTGGAACGGATGATGATACCCATGCCCCGCATCCGCTCCGAGTTCAGTGGGCTGGTTGGGCTGACCCAGTCGTGGGCTGCAGCCACATTGTATGCACTACTGCAACGAGCGCGCAGGCAAGATTTCGATGTCGTCCATGTGCACCTCGACGGCCAGATTTCCGCGCTGCTGGTCGCTTGCGTGGCTCCTCGACTGCTGCGACGCCCGCTGATCCTGACGGTGCACTGCTCCCGTCTCGCAGTCTATACGCCAAGCTCATGGCTGGATATCTTTCAACACCGGCTAGCCCGGCGGCTTGAACGACGAGCCGTCAGCCTGGCTTTCGCCGTCATGGCCTTGACCCAACGAACCGCCGTTGTGCTTGCACAGGATGCCCAGCGTGTCGAGATCGTTCCCGATATGGTCGATACAACCCAGTTTGCGCCGCCGCCGGTTGAGGCGGTGACCGCGTTCCGCGAGCGTCATGGTCTGCGAGGACGAACGGTGGGCTTTGTGGGCAGGATCGCGAAAGAAAAGGGATGGCCGCATCTGATTCCCCTCGCCTTGGCTCTTCGCGAGAACGGGTGCGAGTTGCTGATCGTAGGCGACGGCACGCAACGGGATCGCCTGCTGGACGCCGTTGACAAAGCAGGTTTGCTGGACTGGGTGACGGTTACAGGTTTCATCCCCAATCATGAAGTGCCTGTTGCGATGGCAGCCTGCCATCTGATCGTGATGCCGTCGTTGTATGAGGAGTTCGGGGGGGGCCAGCATCGAGGCCCTGGCCACCGGCGTGCCGGTAGTGGCCTTTGCCGTTGGCGGCCTTCAAGAAATCTTGCGTGACGTCACTCCCGATTTATTGATCGCACCGGGGGACACGCCCGCGCTGATCGCACGAGTCAAAGAGGTGCTCGCCGGCCATCATGCACAGAAAACCAATCCGTCTCGGTTGCGCGCCTATGTCGAGCAACGCTATTCGCCAGCCGCGATGGTCGCACGGACGCTCGACCTCTATCAGTCGGCAAAAATCAACGCAACGAGATCTGCCACGGGCTGACCTCCGGGGTACCCGCCCTGCGTGGCGTTGGCAACAAGTCATCCGTCGAAAAACAGCTTGCCACCAAGGAACTCACCATGTCGCTGATTCATCTTGACAAGACCGCTTCCGCCTCGGAGGTCGAACACTGCCTGCGCGAGCAAGGCTACGCCATTATCGACAAGCTCGTGCCCGCTGCCACCATGGATCGCATTGCCGACGAGCTTCAGCCCTATACCGCCGTCGCGCCATTTGGTCCAGACGGCATTCTCGGTAGACGGACCAAACGCACTGGGGGCTTGATCGCCAGATCACCAGGCACGCACGAGTTGATCCTCCACCCGACCGTTCTGGAAACAACCCGGCGCTTTCTGTGTCATGCCACGACTGTTCAGATCCATTGCACGCAAGTCGTGTCCATTTATCCCGGCGCCAAGGCACAGACGCTGCATCAGGACGAGGTGGCATGGGACATGTTTCCCTTTCCCATTGACTATCACGTGCAGTGCAATACGCTGTGGGCCATGACAGATTACACCGAGGAGATGGGCGCTACGCGTGTCGTACCACGAAGTCACCGGGCGGGCCGCAGCGTTGAATTCGATATCGCAGCCAGCCTTCCAGCAGAAATGGAAAAGGGCTCGGTCCTCGTCTACGACGGAAAGGTCTACCACGGTGGCGGCGACAATCGCTCCGATCGTGTCCGGTCGGCTATCAACCTGACCTACGCAGTCGGCTGGCTTCGGCAGGAGGAGAACCAGTTTCTCTCCTGCCCGCTGGAGATCGCCCGCACACTGCCGGACGAATTGCTGCGCTTGATGGGCTATCAGTGCGGCGCATTTGCCTTGGGCTATGTCCATGGATTCGAGGATCCGATGAGCGTCTTGGGGCGGGGGCAGCCCGGTAAACTCTTAGGTGCGGAGTTGATGCTGAAGGCAGAGCAAAACGAGGACCGGAGGTCATTTTTGCGGGACGCGGATTTTGATAGAAGCGCGTCAGTACATCGTGGAATGCTATCGGAATCTCGACCGGGGTCAGCATGATGCGGTCAATGCAAACTTTATGATTAGGATTACGAATCAGTCTATGGAAGTGTTCGCGCAGCGTTACCGCTTCAGCTGCGTGGCCTTGCGTTGGGAATTTGCATACTGGAGTGCTTGCATTTGCCCACGGAAGACCGTTGTCTGTGGAGTCTCGGGCTGTTGTGCCGAAAGGCATGTTGGCCAGCGCGGCGGCCACTGGTTCATTACGAGGCGCGGATTGTTTAACGAATGAGAAAGGCGAGTATTCATTCTCATGCTTTTCCATGTGCCAACGCCCTTGAAAGGATGAAGGTGTTCTATGGACAACTTGAAAATCCAATTCGAAAACGAGTGCTATCCAATATGGATCGGGGCTCGATGCGTGGACGAGATCATATCTACTCTGTGTGAACTCGAGGCCTCGAGCTACCACCTGGTCACCGACAAAACCGTCGGCCGTTTGCATGCGCCAACGGTGTTCGATCGACTCGTGGGTGAGGCGCCAACCCGCCTCTGGGTAGTCGAGGACGGAGAATCGGCAAAGTCCGTGAGTACTGTCGAGCAACTGGCTCACGATATGGTGCGCGCAGGCATCGACCGTGGCGGCGTGATCGTCGCTGTTGGTGGCGGAGTCATTGGGAATCTTGCCGGGTTGACGGCCGCTTTACTGTTTCGTGGCGTCCGCCTCGTGCACGTGCCGACGACGTTGATTGCCGCGGCGGACTCGGTGGCCTCGCTCAAGCAGGCGGTGAATTTGCCTCTGGGCAAAAACCTGCTGGGCTGTTATCACAAGCCGACGGCAGTACTGATCGATCTTGGCTTTCTGCAGACGTTGCCTGCAGCGCAAATCAGGTCCGGCATGTACGAGATCATCAAGAACGCATTGACTGTGGCAACTGAGAACATCCCGCTGCTTGAAAGTGGGTTGAACCCGAACGCAATCTACTCCGATTCGGAGTTCGCGGTTATTGTCAAAGCAGGTTTGCTTGCCAAACAGAAAGTCATGCTGGTCGACAAATGCGAGCGCAGGCAGGCCCTTGCTTTCGAGTATGGCCACACGGTCGGGCATGCGATCGAACTGGCGGCGAATGGCCGGGTGCCGCATGGAGAAGCCGTCGGACTCGGAATGATCGTGGCGGCGAAAGTGGCCAGTCGACTCGGGCGGCTGAAAGAGGCTGATCTGGAGCTTCACTATCGGTTACTGAGGCTCAACGGTCTGACGTTTCGGCTGCCCGCGGGTGTCTCCGTCGCGACGGTGATGGCGCTACTGCGCACAGACAACAAGCGCGGGTATGTATCGGCTCGCCCCGAACAGGTGGCCATGATCTTGCTGGAGGGTCTGGGCGCTCCGGCCGGGCCGGTCGATAGGCCCCTGATATTGGTCGAGGCCTCTCTTATTCAGTCATGTATTAAGGAGTGCTTAGTCGATATTGAAGATGTTTCATACGATGAGAACAGGTTGTGACAGCCGTGATCGCTTCGTGCCGGCCCTCCAGGCTTCATTCGATCTTGCGTTCTGAACCCATGAGCGGCGTTCTCATTGCCCACCGCGAACATGCCGAGCTTGCCGGCCTGATCCGCATCGACGTCGGACAAGTGCTGGGCCATCTAGGTGCCGCCGTTGGCCACAGAACCTTGGACCGATACCTGGTCGCCTGTGCCGCAGTGCAATTTTGGGCCGACCTGCTCGTTGTTTGCAGGCCAGGCGAGGCGTTTAGGGCTACAACGGAGGAGGAGATCGAGGGGCAGCTTCGCCGCGCCGAATGTCAGGCCTATCATGCCGCACAGGCGCTGTTGGGAAAGGCAGCGGCCGAGCCCGAAGTCCCCAATGATTTCCCGTCGGTGCAGGTTGTGCTCAGGAAGGACCTATTACCCGAATATCTGAGCAAGTTGCTCCATCTGCCGATGCCAGAGTGCTGCGGCTATGACCTCGCTGATCTTGAGTTGATTGATGGCGATGGCGGGCGGCTGATCAGGCAGGTGAGCGTTGATCGTCCGGTCCTGATCGTGGGGATCCGCAGCGGAGGTACGTACCTCGCGCCGCTCTGGAAGGCCGTACTGGCAGGACGGGGCATGGTAGACGTGCATTGGTGTACGGTGCGTCCGCAGCCCGGAAGCGATGTGCTTGATGGTCTGAAGGCCATTCTGGCCTGGCTCGAGCGCCGGTTTGCTCCCGTGGTTGTGGTGGTGGACGACCAGCCGGATTCCGGGGCCACGATCGAAAGTGTGGCGGCACTGTTGTGCGGACCCGGGATCGATCTGTGGTTTTCCAGCGTCGGAAAGCTCTGGCGCGGCCCAAAGGCACATCCAATGCCTGCACATTCGCCAGCGCTCAAGGCGCGCGACTGTCGCTCTCCACGCCTTTGGGAGTGCCTGCGTCCTGATCAACATCGTGGATTCGTCGCACGACTACGTGACACGCCGGGCCTGCCCATCCCTCCCACCGATGTGACATTGCAGTTTAGGTGCCCGCAAGGCGAGGCGCGTTACGGGCTGGGTCGCGCCTGGCTACCATGGAATGACCCACGGGTTCTGAATGGACGACGACCGTTGGCTAATCCGCGCAAGACGCCGATCGTGGTCTGTGGACCTGACGGCAGAGCGCTGTTGCACCTGCGTTTCATAGGTGAAGGCGTGTTCGGTCGGGCGGAGTTTCAGCGTGTGCGGAATATGAACGGTGCGTGTCAGGGTTGGTTCGTCGATGGCTATGCGGTAACAGTCGATGTCGGGTCCACACGATCGTTCAGGGAACGGTTTCACGCCGGGAGCCCATCCGTGCGGGCGGACTTGATGGCGCAGGCGGCGAACTGGCTGGGACTCGCGGCGCAGCAAGTCATCGCACACGCGACCGACAGTCCCGTGGCGATGGCGTTAGGTCCTCGCTGGTTGGCAGTCCTGGCAACCATGCGAGAGCGCTGCGGTTACGATCCGTTGCCCGAGGTGCCGGAGCCAATGGGCGTATTTCTGATGCAGCCAGTACCGTGGCCAGGGCGGACGGGCAGGGTGATTCGTTCATCATTGCGCTATGCATGTGGCGACTGGCATTGGCAGGTCGACATTCACGGGCGACTCCATCGCTTCCAACTGGAAGCGAACTGGGGCGACGTTAGTTTCCCCGAGCTGGAACTGGCGGCCTTCATCCTGGAGAATCAATTGGCGCTTGCTGACGCGCGCCATCTCGCATCCTTGTGCGATATAGACTATTTGAGCATTCAGGATTACTTATCACTGGCTGCGCTAATGATCGCCGAAGCTAGGCTGCGGAGCGTCAGAACGCTCAGTGGCAGTGGTCGCATCACCTTGCTCCTGGACTTTCGTCGGTTGCTCGGAACAATTTTTGAATTGGCTGGGCTCGATACACCCTCAGGGAAATGAGATGGACAGACCGCACCACATCGTTACCGGCATCTATACTGCACAGCCCCGACTGCGCGCCGTCCGCTCCCGTGGCGCCAAGGTGACACTCTCGGACGGAAGGCAATACATCGACTTGATGAACGGCAAGGGCTGCATCACCCTCGGGCACCATCACCCGGCGGTGAATTCGGCCATCGCGAGCCATCTGCGAAGCGGGCACGCTTCGGCGAGCTGCTGGAGCAACCAGCATGAGGAGCTCGCGAATCGGATCATGGGTGACGTCGGTATGGACAACGCCTGCCTGGCTTTGTACAGCACAGGTACGGAGGCCTGCCGGGCTGCCGTTCAGGTCGCACGCCTGTTCACGGGGCGACGGCTCATTGCCAGCGCGGGCTATCACGGCTGGGGTGACTATTGGGTTGCCGCCAGTCACCTGCTCGAAGCTAACGCTAGCGGCATCATTGATTTCTATTTCGTGCCCGAGTTGCTCGAACAGATACTCGAACGTCACCGCGGGGACGTGGCCATGGTGATTCTGTCGCCTGACTATGTCCACCTTCAGCCGGACACGCTACAGCGGCTCGCGATAATCGCCAGTCGAGAAGGCGTCCTGCTCTGCTGCGATGATGTGAAACAGGGCTACCGCTCGATGCGTGCCTCTAGGTTTCCGAAGACGGTCGGCTTCCACGCGGATCTGTATACGTTCGCCAAGGGGCTGGCGAATGGCCAACGATTGTCATGCCTGATCGGGCGGTCCGATCTGATGGCGTGGGCGAAGGAATTCACTTACACCGCCTATTTCGACACGATCCCGATCGTGGCTGCTTTGGCCACGCTGGACTACATGGCGAACAATGATGGGTACCAGCGGCTGGTCCGCTGCGGCGCCGCGCTGGCTGCGGAGATGAGAGGCATAGTGCGGCGGAGTAAGTTACCGATCGAGATCTACGGTGATGGCCCGATGCTTCAAATCGTGGCCGCAACACAAGTCATGGACCAGGCCTTGTACGCGAATTGCGCAGCGGCCGGCCTGCTTCTATATGAGGGAGACAATCAGGCGGTTTCTCTCGCAACCGCCGATGTATTTGACGAGTTGCTTCAGTGTTTCGAGACTGGTCTGGCAGCCACTTCCCGCCAGTCGGGACTGATTGGTCCCACCTCGGTAAGCCCTCGGCGACGCTTCCAGGCAGCCTTCAACATGATAGACGGAGCAACCGACATTATTCCCGCCGGGCAAGCTATCCAGTGGCTCGAGGAAGAACGATGACGCTCTTGTCCCTGGAATCGATGATCGGCAGGAGGATCTTGCTGCTGTCGCCGCACCCGGATGATGTCGCCTATTCGATCGGCGGCATTGTGGCTCAGCTTTGCGTTCAGGCAGATCTTCTGCTGATGACGGTCTTCGGGCGCAGCGGATGGGCGTGTCCGCAGACGCTGAGCCGGGCATCTGCGAACGCGGTGGCGATTATGAGACAGCAGGAGGATCTTGCTTACTGCGAGCGACGCCGGATGAATTACACCGGTCTGGCGTGTCCGGACAGCTTCCTGATGGGCTATGACGAAGTAAAGGAGCTAAGTGCTGCCGCCGCCGATGATCCAAGAACCGCGGACATCGTGAAACTGATTGGCGAGTCGGTGGCGCGTCTGGCGCCTCATTTCCTGCTCGCGCCATGCGGCGTGGGCGGACATGTCGATCATCGAATCGTACGGATCGCAACGGATGCGCTGGATCGGGTCGAAGTTCTCTACTACGAGGATGTTCCCTACAGCGCAAGCCTGCCGCTCGCCGAGCTCGACAGGCAGCTTACTGCTCAAGGCTTGGTGCCCGCCCTGACGGCGGACATCGAGATCGTCCTCGAAGGCAAGTGTGAGGACATGTGGAGTTACCTCTCCCAGACCGGTGCGTGGACCGTTGCCGAAATGCTGCGACATGCCAGTCGTGTTGGTGCGGGGAATGCGCGGTACGCGGAGCGCTTGTGGCGCCGCGCAAATTGAAGGAGCTGTCCACAGATAACTATCGGCGGGACTTTGCAACTGCCTGAACCAGACGATGTCAACCATGATTGACGGAGGTGCCCATGCTGAAAAAACTGGCAATTCACGGAGGGGCTGCAGTCTTTAACGGAAACTGGCCCAATTGGCCGCAGAGTACCGAGAATACACGGCGCAACATCGATGCCGTGCTGAGTAATCATCGGTGGTCCATTAGTGGGCAATACCGAGGGCAAGCATCGTGGGAAGAGCGTTTCGGGCAGGTGTTTGCCGCTTACACCGGCACCCCGTTTTGCATACCGTCTTCGACTGGCACCGCCAGCTTGACCATGGCGCTGGAGGCCTGTGAAGTTGGGGCGCACGACGAGGTGATCGTGCCCGGCGTAAGCTGGGTCGCCTCCGCTTCGGCCGTGCTCGGGATCAACGCCATTCCCGTCCTGACCGACGTGGAGCCCCACACCGGCTGTCTGGATCCGGTGGCGCTCGAGCGCGCCATCACACCCCGTACGCGGGCCATCACGGTAGTCCATCTGGGATCGGCGCTCGCCAACATGAATCGCCTGGTAGCAATAGCTCGTGCGCGGTCGATCCCGCTCATAGAAGATTGTGCCCAGGCGCATGGAGCCCGCTATGCGGATCGGCATGTCGGCCGCTTCGGCACAGCTGGGACCTTCTCGATGCAGCACAGCAAGTTGCTGACGAGCGGCGAGGGCGGAGCGGTGATTACCGATGACGCTGCGCTGGCGCGCCGCCTGGCGCATCTGCGCGCCGACGGACGTACGCTCTGCGTGCAGCCGCCAGGAATGGACGAGATGGCTCTGGTTGAGACAGCGGAGATCATGGGCAGCAACTACTGTCTCTCTGAATTTCATGCGGCCATCCTGGTGGCGCAACTAGAGGTGCTGGACGAGCAGTTGGCGCTACGGCGCAGCAACGCCGCTGTTTTGGATAGCTTATTGATTTCCCTCGGCTTCTCGCCGCAAGCGACTGCCCCCGGGACCACGGCGCGGTCGTATTACACGTACGTGGTACGACTTCCGCAGTCTGTCGTCGAGACGCAAGGCGTCGAACGATTTGCTGCGGCGCTGGCCGCGGAGCTCCGGTTACCGTGCAAGACAATGTATAGCGCACTTAACCAGAGTCCTCTGTACAAACCGTTTTCGCGTAAGCGGTTCGCGCTGGGCAAGGCATTTGCCGATGCGGTTGATCCATCCCGCTATCAATTGCCCATTGCGCAAGCATTCTCCCGATCCTGCATCGCATTGCCTCACCGCATGCTGTTGGCCGATACGGATGCGATGGGGCATGTGGCTGCAGCCTTCGAGAAGGTAGCCGGAGCGATCGACGACCTTTGTGCCTGACAGGAGGCACGAGCTGTCCACTCATCGCCGGGTTGTTATGCATTGGGTGCATCTTCTGCAATCCGGATGGGAGTGCGGCAACAGTCTCGGACTGTCTGAGGGGCTAATACCTTGTTTAACTTTTTCGAAAAGCTACTTTACCCGTTCCCTGCCGCGGAGCCAGCGCTACCGCCCCAAGGGCTCTTCGCTTTCCTGTGGGCATGCACACAGGGCGTTCGCGGCAAGATCATCGCCATGGCGGTACTCACGATGATCTTGTCGGCCTTCGAGGCGTTGCTGTTTGCAATGCTCGGGCGTATCGTCGATTGGCTTGGCACCCAGGAGCCGTCGCGCCTGTGGGCCGAGCGCGGTGACACCCTGCTGAGTCTGGCCACCGTTCTGGCGATCAGCATCGGGGCGGTGACGTTGCAGACCGTGGTCAAGCACCAGACACTCACGGTCAACTTGCCAACCCGGCTACGCTGGAATTTCCACCGGCTGATGTTGGGGCAGAGCATGGCCTTCTACCAGGACGAGTTCGCAGGCCGCATCACGTCCAAAGTAATGCAAACTGCGCTTGCGGTACGCGAGACCATTTTCGTGCTGGTCGACGTGTTGATTGCCATGGGCGTGTACGTGACAACCATGATCGTTCTGGTTGGTGTGCTCGATGCGCAATTGGTGTGGCCCTTCGTGATCTGGCTCGGCTTCTACATCGCTTCGCTGTTCTACTTCGTGCCGCGCCTGGGCAAGGCAGGCAAGGCGCAGGCTGACGCGCGTGCACTGATGACCGGACGCGTGACCGACGCCTATACCAACATCGCCACCGTCAAGCTGTTCTCGCACACGCAGCGCGAGGCTGGCTTCGCGCGCGAGGCGATGAAGGAGTTCATGCGCACCGGCTACAGCGAGATGCGGTACGTGAGCGCCTTCGAGATCGTCAACCACCTGCTGAGCATGAGCCTCACGATCGGTATGACCGGAACGGCGCTTTGGCTGTGGTCGCAAGGCGCGGTGGGCGTTGGGGCTGTAGCTGCGGCCACCGCAATGGTATTGCGGCTGCATGGTATGTCGCACTGGATCATGTGGGAAATGACCAGCCTGTTCGAAAACATCGGCATGGTACAGGACGGTATGAAGACGTTGTCGAGTCCGCGTATCGTGCTCGATTCGCCCGACGCCATCACGCTCGGTGTGCCGCGTGGTGAAGTGCACTTCGAGCAGGTGAGCTTCCGCTATGGCGAATCCAGTCGCTGCGTGATCGACAACCTCAACCTGACTGTCAAGCCCGGGGAGAAGATCGGCCTCGTTGGCCGCTCGGGTGCCGGCAAATCGACACTGGTTAGCCTGCTCCTGCGCTTTCATGACCTGGAAAATGGGCGCATTCTGATCGACGGGCAAGACATCGCACGTGTCACGCAGGACTCGTTACGCAGCCACATTGGCATGGTTACACAGGATATCTCGTTGATGCACCGCTCGGTGGCCGACAACGTTGCGTACGGCCGGCCCGAAGCAACGCAGGAGCAGATCGAAGCAGCAGCCTTGCGTACGGAGGCACACGAGTTCATCCGGAGTCTGAGCGATGCAAGCGGCCGAAGCGGTTACGATGCACATGTGGGCGAGCGCGGCGTCAAGCTCTCGGGCGGACAACGTCAGCGAATCGCGATTGCGCGTGTCATGCTGAAGGACGCGCCGATCCTGCTGCTCGACGAGGCGACCAGTGCTCTGGACTCTGAAGTCGAAGCTGTAATCCAGAAAAGCCTCTACCGGCTAATGGAAGGCAAGACGGTGATTGCAATTGCGCACCGCCTATCCACCATCGCGGCGATGGATCGGCTGATCGTGCTCGACGAGGGTCGTGTGGTCGAACAAGGCGACCACAAAACGCTGCTTGCACAAGGCGGCCTCTATGCGCGGTTGTGGGCTCATCAGAGTGGCGGATTCATTGGGAATCCTGATTGAGAGCAGGAGTCATGTCGAAGAATCGATTCACAGCGCGCCCGGTTCTCGCGACTTGGGTCATGGAAATCCGTCAGTAAAGATGGGCGGCTATCTCCTGGTGAGCCAGCGTGTCGCATTCGCGCTCATTGCCGGATGGAGGTGACGAGTAGCACCCTTTGTGGCTCTTGAGTAGCGCCGCTGCAGGGTGGCCCCGATACAGGGTCGCAGTATCCCATTCACCAACGTTTGCGTGCACATCCTATGACTACAGGCGGAGTACAGCACTACGAACCGAAGCTGGATCGACTTCTGCGTATTCGCGGGCTCGAATCGTTGAGCGATCTGGTCCTGCCGATCTTTCCGATTGCTCCGCTACCGACCGCGGTGACCGATGTTCTGGCGCAGGCCGCGGTGCCGGCCTACATCGCCTCGCTGGTGGCGGCGTTTCCTCGACTTGCGCAAAGGGTGGAGGAGGTTTGCGGCCCTGTGCCATGGATTGTGCGCAGCGCGGGAATCGAGGACTCGGCGGATCACGTCAATGCTGGGGGCTACGAAAGCCTGATCTGCCGCAGGCCGGAAGAGCTGACGCAGAACGTCGCCGCCGTGGCACTGAGCGGATCGACCGAGCACGCTCGGCGTCAGCAGGTGCTTTCGGGCCGATCCGCTCCTTTCGAAGCCATCTCATGCTTCGTGCAGCCGCTGCTGAAGATCGATGTGGCCGATGATGTCGGTGCCAGTCACTCGCCGTATCTGGATGCAGCGGTCCTGGATCGCCTGGAGGGGTTCTGCACCGTACTGATGGAGATCTTCGACTTCGCCGCAATCGATTGCGAATGGGGCCTCGAGACGGCACTGGGCTTCGTTTCCATCACCACCATCATGGGGAGGAACCCGCAGCTGATGAACGTTGCCCATACGATCGGCTTCGGTTTTGGCAGTGCGCAGAGCACGGGCTCGCGGGCGACGAGCCTGGCCTTGCGCCCGGCCGCCACGGACCTCAGGCTCTGGCGCGGACGTCATCTGCGCGAGACGACTGTTCGGCGGCTGCATTTGCTGCAGGCGCGTCCGGCGCATCCCGATACGGCTTTCCGGGAGCGGGCAGCGCTGACCGATGACTGCCACGAAGCGCTAACCCGAGACTACGGCGTCGTGGAAGCCGGACTCTTGATGCTCGGCGCGAAATCTTTTGGCCGTGGGTTGATGGCACCAGACCTCATGAGCGCCTGGCGTCAGTATCTCGCCCTGGATACGCGGGAGCGGGACGATGTCGCGGTGGTGATGGTGGACGAAGGCAGCGCGGAGGAGCATGCGGGAATCATGTTCCGACAACAGAGGGTCACGTGTGTCAGAGTGGACACGCAGCGCGTACCCGCCGGAGCGGACTGCGTTGCGTTCGATCGCGGCACCTGCATTCTCGGCGGCTCGGCGATGCTGCGGGCAGTCCGGACAGCGGTCCGCCGGGAACTGGTGTTGCCCGACGACTGTGCGCTGATTTTCATGGACGAGGTGCTTACGCCCAACGGCGAGCTGACACAGGATTGCACCAGGGCTCTGTCGCGGCTGCGCGGTCTGTCACTGCCCACGGAAGTCAAAGAACGACTGCTCGCGCGCACCGAACAGCCTATGCCGGCGTTATGGATGCAGCGTGCCAATGGCGTGGTGGAGTCGCCGTCCCTGCTCGCGCAGATCGGGCGGTCGCAATATTCGGGGTATGCCGGAGAAGTCCGCGCGCTTACCGAATTCGCAGAAGCCTATCAACGTGCCGTGCGAGTGTTGTCCAGCGAGCCACAGCGCGAACTGCCGGCGTTGTATGCGCTGTCGGTCGGGACCGGCGCGCTGGTTAAAGGCGGAGATTTGCGGATAGCTATGGCCTTGCTGAACTGCGAAGCCGCGACATTCCGGGTCCCGCCTGAGACGCTACGCCGCTTGCTGGATTCGGCAGCCATGCAATGGACTGCGCACCAGCGCGACACTGCCGTGCTCGTCCTGGAAAGCGTGGCGTTCGTCGACGCGGAGTGTGCACGATTGCCGGTCTATACGATGGACGAGGCGGTTGCCTGCATGGCCGCGTTGGCGAGCGCTTTTGAACGTGGCTTGTCGGAAAGGTCGATGGCATCGATTCGCTCATTGGGGTTGCCGATCACCGACATGGTCCGGCTAGCCGTGCAGGTTCAGGACCATCCCGCGGTCCTCGATCCGGTGGGAGCGTTCCAGCAGGCAGTGGCCTCTTTCAGGAGCATAGTGTCGGGCGCTGACACGACAGCGCGGATTTCACAGCAGCTGAACGATGCCTGCTCGAGCCTGCACGATGCGCTGGGCAAGATCGATCTGGAGGATGTCGCCGAGCAGATCAGAGGATCGCTGATCGAGACCTACGACGCCTCGTTGAAAGGGCTGCTGGCTCGTACCGTGGAGGAAGGCGATACCTCGAGCTACCAACGCTACCTCGCCATGATGAAGCAGTGGATAGTATTCCTGAGGAGGGAGCCGCTGTCCTGGCGTGATGGCGTAGTGCTCGATCGCTTTCAGATCTGGCTGCCAGAGTGGAGTGACGAAGCAATACCCGAGTCATTCGAGATAGAGGACCGCAACTGGCGATTCGAGTTTGACGCCATTGTGGCTGCCGGCGGGGCCGTTCCTCGCTACAGGAACCCGCACGTTGTGCACAATCTCCTGCACCAGTGGTCGCTGGCGGGGCTCCGATTGGACACGCAGCGGCTGCCGCAACGCGTACAGGCACTCGAGCGCTTCTGCTCGACATTCAGCAGTCGCTCGACGAAAGTGCTGCGCTTCGAACGAGAACTGCTCGAGATTCAGATCCCGATGGGAACTCACAAGGCCAGCTATGTGTTCACGCCCCGGCAGATCACGGTGGAGTGGACGGAGCCGCCCGATTGCCCCGGCGACGAAATCGCGAGAATCCTGGCGTTCGAGGTGTTCCTCGATCGATTCCGCACCTGGATGTTCCCGGCGCTGACGGCCCGGCGAGCGCAGGTGTTGGGCACCTGGACTTTGTTCATCCGTCTCGGCGTACCGGCATCAGGCCTGTGGCAATACGAGGATCTCAGGCGCTTTGTGGTTGCCACGCGCGTCCTCTTCGACGCCTCATACGATTTCTCGTATGTCGGGAACGACATCGTCGACGGATTTGCCGAACGTTTCAACAGACCCGATTGGGAATCGGTGATCACCACGTTGGTCCAATATCGGTCAGTTCTTGACGACGTATCGCAGTATGTCGCCCTGCATACTTCACCAATGTCTTCCACTGTCGGAGCGATCGCACGGAGCCGCGTCGTGCGTGGCTTGATTCTGCGTTGCCTGCGCGGGGGAAGCGGCCGCTGCCGGGCGCTGATTGACCGTTACGCACAGTGGCTGGGCGGGTGTGCCAGGGACGATCGCCTTTGGCACGATCGTTATGAGCATCTCCGGCAGGCGAGCCTGTTCCTGGCGGCGAGATGGCCACGAGAGGCACTTGCGGGACTTGCCCAGCGAGACGTCTTTCATGTCGGCGATGACCTGATCGCAGCCTGCTTGTTCAAGCGCTCTGATCTGGCGGATGAACTGCGGCAAGCCGTGGCTGAGGGAAGCTTGGCACTGTCCGGGCTAGGTTCGCTGATCGTGAGGCACGCTCCCGGCATTGCTGTGGCGGGCTGCGGTGCAGCCTCGTTGGCCGCGCAACTGGCGGACTGCGGCTTTCGGTTTCGGCGCGCGAAGCACTTCCTGGTGGCCCGCTTCGGAGATTGTATCGATCCGGCCGTACTGGAACGCCTGCTCCAGGGTATGGAGACGGTACCGTGGGGACACAACGCCGCCACGGAGCAGGCTATCAATGCACACCTATCTAGACGTGGACTTGTCTGCCGATTCGAACTGGAGCGCGGCATTGACTGGACAACGCTGGCTCCGGTGGGGCGGCCGAGGTCTGATCGTGCATAGGGTTCGTGCTAAAGCAGCTTCCTGACAGTCCGTAAAGAACAAGGCCACCGCGCAAGGCTTGCGCGTCTTCCCCTCCCGCGCCCCACTCTGGCTCGCCTTTCC
>NZ_JAYMRY010000061.1:0-26726 GCF_038900695.1 Paraburkholderia sp. JHI2823
GATCAGCTCACGTCCGTTCATGGTTCGCCCCTGGTCGACGCCTCACGCGAGCGTGCGCGTCAACCGGGACAGGAATCGGACATTTCTAATGAGCCAGAACCGGACATTTCTAAAAAGCCGTAACATCAGAAAGTTCGCTAATTTATGTTATGTAAAATCAAATAGGACCAATCGGGCACACCTCCTGCGCCCCCGTCCGCGTGGCGTCCAACGGGAGGCCCTATGACCTCCGGACCATCATCCCCGCAACCCGCCGCGACCGGCCCGCGCTCCACGCCCACGCGTGCACAGCGCATCGCCGCCTGGCTCGGTCTGTGCGTCGTACCGCTGATCTGGCTCCTCCACCTCGCGCTCGGCGTCACGCTCGTCTCCAGGGCGTGCGCCGACGCTGTCGCGCAAAGCGAGGCGCCAACGTGGCTCGACACCCAGTGGATCGTCATCCTGGCATCGCTTGGCGCGTTTCTCGTCGCGCTCGCCATTACCTTTGCGGCCGGCCATGCCTGGCGCAGGATCGTCTACATCGCAAACAGCAGGCGCGACGCCCATCGCTTCATTGCGTGGTGTGGCGCGACCACTTCCGTGGCGTTCACGTTCGGGCTCGCCTTTTCGATCTGCGTACTGACTGCCGTGCCGCTCGAACGCCTTTGCGTGGTCTTCGAATGAAGCGCCGTCCTGGCAGCGAGCAAGCGAGGTCGAGCGCGATCGTTGGCGACATGTGGTCCGCATTGTCCATTGATTTCGCGGCGCATTTACAGGGGATCGAGTGGACAGGAGGCGCTCGTTAGAACCGGTCGATCATTCCGAACTGCACGCCGCGCACTGGCGCGCCCGGCCATGAAGGAGGCAGCCCGGCAACATTCACGCCGCGTAGCGTGAACGTTGCCTGCCCCTGGTTGCGCAACCATCCCGCGCTCGCATAGAGCAACACGCGCTTCGAGAGGTCGTACTCGCAGGCGGCGCTGAACTGGTCGGCGTCGTTGTCGGCGCCCGAGAGATCGTGCAGCCAGGTGTACCCGAGCGAAGCGCGAAATCGGGCCGTGATCTCGTAGCGCGCCGAGATCGAAACGCCATTGTTATGGTTGCGCGGTGTGCCGCCATCGCCATTGAAATACGCGAGATAGCCGGTGACCGGGCCGAAAACATACGAAACGCCGCCTAGATTCGCGCGCAGTGCGCCATTGCCGTTTTGCTGCTGATGCGCATACGCAATCCGAAACGGGCCGTGGCGCCATTCGAAGGTTTCGATGTTGCCGGCAAGGCCGTTGCTGCCCGTGCCGGGGTCACGCAGCGAAGCCATCAGGGTGGTCGAAAAGCCGTAGATTTCGGGCGATAGCCAGGTAATCGCGTTGGATTCGTACGGTGCAATCTTCGAGAGATTGTTCAGCCCCGAGGCGATGGTTCCCGCGCCGAACGCGTCGAGTTGCCCCTTGAACGGAATGTAGATCGGCGAATATTGCCGCCCCGCCCGCAGCGTGCCCCAGCGCGTGCCCAAGCCTATCCACGCCTGGCGGTTGAAGATCGTGCCGGGTACCGCCAAGGTGCCATCGTTGGAGCCGAAGCCGTTCTCCAGTTCGAACAGGATCTTGATGCCGTCGCCGAGATCTTCCACGCCGCGCATGCCGAAGCGCGAGCCGCGATACGCGCCCGAGTCCATTCGAGCGACCCAGCCCGCGCCCGGGTTGGTGACTTCGATGCTCGTGTCGAGCGCCCCATACAACGTGACAGAGCTTTGCGCGTGTGCGCCTGTCACGGGCAACGTGGACAAGGTTGCCACGGACAGTGCGGTCCACACGCGCGACGCGCGCAATGTTCGATTCATGTAGGCAACAAAGGAGAGAGACGAGCGACGCGCACCAGCGGCGCCATTTACATGGGAAGCGGCAGGCGCTGTGCGAGCGTCTGCCGCCTCGATGTGATGCCTGGCAGTCCGTGACAATGCGGGACTCGCGGCGGCCCGGCTGCGCCGGGCGGTTCGCGAGCGGCTCACTCCTTGGGGAGCGCGTAGGCAATCACGTAATCGCCGAGCTTCGTGCCGAACGAGCCGTGGCCGCCTGCCGCGATCACCACGAACTGGCGGCCGTTGACCGAGTACGTCATCGGCGTGGCCTGGCCGCCAGCGGGTAGCCGAGCCTGCCACAGCAGATTGCCGTCGTTCACGTCGAAGGCGCGCAGATAGTTGTCCGCCGTCGCCGCGATGAAGATGACCCCGCCCGCCGTGATGATCGGACCGCCCAGCATCGGCATGCCCATCCTGAACGGCAGCGGCAACGGCGAGCTGTCGCGCACGGTGCCAATGCGCCGCCTCCATACGATCTCGTTGGTCTTGAGATCGATCGCCGCGATGGTGCCCCACGCGGGCTGTTTGCACGGCAGGCCTACCGGCGAGAGGAACGGATTGAGCGTCACGCCATAAGGCACGCCGTACTGCGGCTGAATGCCCGCCTCCGTTCCGCTGCCCTTCGCGCCCGGCTGCGGCTCCATTGGGTTGCCGGCACCGCGCGGAATCAGCCGCGAGACGAACGGCAGCGCGATTGGATTGGCCACGGCGACCTGGCGATCGGTATCGATGGCAAGGCCGCCCCACTCGAACATGCCGAGGTTGCCCGGAAATACGAGTGTGCCCTGCAGCGAAGGCGGCGTGAACGTGCCTTCATAGCGCAACTGGTGGAACATCACGCGGCATATGAGCTGGTCGTACATCGTGGCGCCCCACATGTCGGCATCGGTGAGATCCTTCGAGGGGCGAAACGTGAGCTGCGAGAACGGCTGCGTGGCCGAAACATGGTCGCCGGGCGCGGCGCCCTGCGGCACCGGCTGTTCGGGGGCGGGCACGACCAGCGCGCCCGTGCGGCGGTCGAGCACGAACAGGTTGCCTGTTTTCGCGGGGGCGTAGATCACCGGCACGATCTTGCCGTCCTTGTCCGTGATGTCGGCGAGCGTGGGCTGCGAGGGCTGATCCATATCCCACAGATCGTGGTGCACCGTCTGGTAGAACCAGGCGAGCTTGCCCGTCGAGGCGTGCAGTGCGAGCAGGCCCGTTGCGTAACGCTCGATGTCGGGTGTGCGGTCGCCACCCCAGATGTCGGGTGTCTTCACGCCCATCGGCAGATAGACGATGTCGAGCTTGGGATCGTACGCGGCCGGCGCCCACGAGTTCGGCGAATTCCACACGTAGTGCTCGCCCGGCCCCGGCATCTTGTTGGGTTCGGGCGCGCCCGGATCGAACGCCCACAGCTGCTCGCCGGTGCGCACATCGTAGCCGCGGATCACACCCGAGGGCTCGCGCGTCGAGAAGTTGTCTTCCACTGCGCCTGCCACGACGATCACCTTGTTGGTGACGATGGGCGGCGACGTGGGCTCGTACATGCCCGGCGTGGTGACCGGCATGGCGTGCTGCAGATCGAGGTCTCCGTTGTTGGCGAAGCCCGGGCAGCGCTCGCCCGTGAGCGCGTCGAGCGCGTAGAGGTGGCCGTCGTTCACCGGCAGCAGAATGCGGCGCGTGCAGGTGCCGTTGGCGACGGCGGGCGCGACCCGGGTTTCGCTCGCGGGCGCAACGGCAGCCGGATCGCTCGCGGCCGTGGCCTCCAGAGCCGCAGCGGCGGCGTTCACCGACGCCGCCGAAAGATCGATGAACGACACGCCGCGGCAGGTCACGTGCTGGAACGAAGGATCGGCCTTGAGCTTCGGGTCGAACTTCCACTTGAGCTCACCGGTTTGCGCGTCGAGCGCGAACAGGATCTGGTGCGGCGAGCAGAGGTAGAGCAGATCGCCGATCTTGATCGGCGTGACTTCGTTGGTGATCTCGACCGGATCGTTGGGCCCTTTCGTGTCGCCCGTGCGGAAGGTCCAGGCCACCTGAAGGTTGTGTACGTTATCGGGCGTGATCTGCTGCAGCGGCGAATAGCGCGTGCCCTGCTGGTCACGGCCATAGGCGGGCCACTCGGAAGGCTGGATGCCTTCGGGGTTCGGCGCCGGCGTGGCTCTCGCGGCCGCGAGCGTGCCGTTGATCTGCTGCGGGTCGTTGAAATGCGCATAGGCAAGCACGCCGCCCCACACGAGCAGCCCCACCACGAGCGAGACCACGCCCAACTGACGCGGGCGCTCGAGGTGCCAGCTCATGAGCACGAGCAGCCAGATGCCGAACACCACCAGCACGCCCGAGCGCGGCGCGAGCGCCCAGAAGTCCGGCCCGGACTCCCAAAGCCCCCATATCGCCGTGCCGATCAGCACGATCGCATAGAGCACGAACGCCGCGGAGTTCGCGCGCCATAGCAGCCAGGCGAAGATCAGCAGCAGCACCCCCGTCACGACGTAATACGGCGAACCACCGAGCGAAATCAGCCACGCGCCGCCCGCCAGCAGGTAGATCGCGGTGAGCAACGTGAACAGCACGGAGATGACGCCGATGACGCCCAGCGGTTTCGATTGTCTGGCCATGATCTCAACCTTCCTCGAAGAATGCCGTCTGCGATGGCGGATGAAGCGTGGATTCAGAACACATGCATCATGCCCACGTAGGCCCCGGTCTGCGATTGGCCGGCCAGTGGGCTCGTCGGTGTGCTCGAGTCGCGCGGCGTGGCGAATACGGAGAACGTGCCGCTCTTGCCGTTGTTGACATAGGCAACCGTGCCATACAGGAATGAGCGAGCGCTCAGGTTCCAGGTGGTGCCCAACGCGTATAGCATGGCGTGGCTCGCTGGGTCGTGCGATACGTCGCCGCCGCCCTCGCCTACATGGATATAGAAACCGGCGGCTGTCACGGCCCATTTCGGCGTGGCCTGGTAGGTCGCGCCCAGCCAGTAGTGGTCGGCGGTATCGGAAATGCCGGGCGGCGAATCGGGCGCGGAGTAATGCGTGTACGCTGCCTGGATCTTGAACTTCTGCACACGCAGGTTGCCGCCAACGAAGTATTCGCGCGAGGCCGTGAAAATGTTGGAGAAGCGGCCGCTCGAATCGCGCAGTTCGTCGTAAATGCCGCGCACGTCGAAAAGCGGCGAGTGATACGAGAGCATGATGCCGTTGGAACGGCCGAATTCGCCTTGGGCGCCCGCGTTGAAGTTGCCGGGCTGGTTACCGAACGAATACTGCCCCTGCACGTCGAAGCCATTCCACACAGGGCTGTGATATTCGACGTTGTTGCTCGTTTGCTGCCAGTTGCGCCCGCGCACGAGCGAGGCGGATGACACGGCCTGCTGCACGAACGGGTCGAACGCCCACACGCCGTCGCTGTCGATGAAAAGATTACGGCCGGCTTGCAGCTGACCCCACGTGTCGTTCTTCACACCCACGTACGCCCGGCGCGACCAGAGCCGGCCGCCGCCGGTGGTGCCATTCATGATCTGCACCGCGGTTTCGAGGTTGAAGATCGCGGCGCTGCCGCCGCCCAGGTCCTCGGTACCCTTGAGGCCGAACATGCTGGTGCCCCAGTCGCCGCCTTCGGCGCTCCAGCGGTTGTCACTGCCGCCGTTGCCGTTCGCAATGTGATTGAGGTATTCGATGCCGCCATCCACGCGGCCGTACATCGTGACACTCGATTGTGCGCACGCGGCCGAACTGGCGACGAGCAGCACCACAGCGCCCAGGGTCGTTTTCACGTCAACTCCTTCGTGGAGTCTTTCTTGATCCGGTCCATGCCGGGGCGGATAACGTGCAATAACATGCAGACCATCCCGCACGCCCAGGCACAGGCTGGACGCATCGCGCGCCAAAAAGCATAGCGCGTCATCGAAAAACCCGCTTGCTGGCTGGACAGCGGACGATCCGGGCGTTTGCTCGCGATGGCAAGAGCATATTGCGTGCCGCGTCGCGGCGGCCGGCCTTATGTTGCCCGTGGGTCGGCCGTTTTGCGGTCGTCCGCCCACGGCGCCTTGCACGCGGCTGCTGGCGGATGCGTGCATCGTCTCGCTTGCGCGCGTGTTCCATGAGATTCGCACCATCGCCTGTTTTACGTACGATGACGCTTCCAGATCCAGCAGGATTCCTGATTATTCCAGCGGCATACCGACCGGTATGCGCCACCTCGCCTTGCATCATCCACGCGGTGGCCCACGAAATCCCATTTGCGACGCCGGCTCAGCCCTGCCCAACTTGCAGCCTAGCGCGCGTCCTGCCGCGAATCCGCCTTGCGAAGTTGCTTCCCGGCATCGCCCCCTTCCGGCGGCTGCGGCTGCGCCGCGCGCACGCTATGAAAGACCGGCAGACGCCAGCCGAAATAAAGCGAGGCAAGCCGCAACGCCACGCAGGAAATCACGGCTATCCAGGGCGTCCAGACCGACGACCAGCCTAGATACGTGAGCCCCACCTGCACGGAAGCTCCGAGCAACGCGGCTGAAGCGTAGATCTCGCGATCGAGAATGGCCGGCACGCGCGACAGCAGCACGTCGCGCATCACGCCGCCGCCCACGGCGCTCACGATGCCGAGGATGATGGCAGGCTCCGCGCTCTGGCTGTACGCGAGCGCCTTTTGAGCGCCTGCCACGGCAAAGAGCCCAAGCCCGATCGCATCGAACAAGAGCACGGGATGACGCAGCCGCCGCACCTGCGGATAGGCGGCGATGGTGAGCCCCGCGGCCAGCACGGTAACCGCGAGGTAGGCCCAGTTCGCGAGCCCCGCCGGCGGCACGGCGCCAATGCACAGATCGCGGAGAATGCCGCCGCCGCACGCAACCATGAAGCTCACGACCACGATGCCGAAAAGGTCCAGCCGCCGCTGCCGCGCAGCCACGGCGCCGGAAATCGCGAACGCGAATGTACCGATCAGATCGAGCGCAGTATACGCCGCATGAGCGTTGATATGCGCACTCATGTGCGCGCCCAGCTCCACGTTCATGCTGCCTCGCTTTCCCGGACGAGCCACGCGGCGGCCGCACACAGCATGGCCTCGAGGCCGGTGCGCAACGTGGGGTGGAGCACCGGCGCGAACTTCGGCGAGTGGTTGCTCGGGATTTCGTTGAGCTTTGTGGCCCTCGCTCGCGCATAGACCTCCGGCTCGGTGCCGCCGACGAACCAGAACGCGTACGGCACACCCCATTCGCGGCCGAACACGCTGAAGTCCTCACTGGCGGCGGCCGGCTGCGTTTCATAAGCACGCTCGCCGAACCAGGCCTCGAAGGCCTTGCGCAGGCGGTCCGTCGCCGCGGCGTCGTTCACCGTTAGCGGATAGCTCGAGAGCGTCGTGAATTCCGGGTCGCGTGGCGCATTCGAGGCCGCACATTCGGCGCAGCAGATGCGGCGGATCGCACCTAGCATGTACTCGCGCACGTCGTCGTCGAAAGTGCGCATGTTGAGCTTGAGCGTGGCGTCGTCGGGGATGATGTTTTCCTTCGTGCCCGCCTGCAGCGCGCCCACCGTCAGCACGGCGCTGTCGCGCGGAGAGATTTCTCGCGAGACGATCGTTTGCAGCCGCAGTGTGGTGGACGCCGCCATGATCACGGGATCGACTGAGGTCTGCGGCTGCGAGCCGTGCGAGCCGCGGCCGAACAGCTTCACCTTGAGGCTGTCGCCCGCCGAGAGGATCGTGCCGCTGCGATAACCCACGGTGCCGGCCGGGCCGACCATCACGTGCTGGCCGAGAATCACGTCGGGCTTCGGAAAGCGCTGGATCATGCCGTCGTCCATCATGCTGCGCGCGCCGCGCCCCACTTCCTCGCCCGGTTGAAACACGGCGAGCAGTGTGCCGCTCCAGGCGTCGCGATGCGCCGCCATGAGCTGCGCCACGCCGACGAGCCAGGTCACGTGCAGGTCGTGCCCGCACGAGTGCGCCACGCCGACCTGCAGGCCCTCTTCGTCTTTCGCGGTCACGGTGCTCGCATACGGCAGCCCGGTGGCCTCCGTCATCGGCAGCGCGTCCATGTCGGCCCGCAGCATCACAACCGGTCCCTCGCCGTTGCGCAGCACGGCCACGACGCCCGTCACGCCCACTTCGCGTGCGACCTCGTAGCCAAGCTTTTCCATGCGCTCCGCCACGAGCGACGCCGTGCGGAACTCCTGCATCGACAGTTCGGGATGCTGGTGCAGATCCTTGTAGAGCGCTTCGAGTTCGGGCAGCAGCGCGCCAATGGAGGGTGCTGCGGTTTCGACCAGATTCGGCATGGACGCCTCCTTCGTGCGTTAGTAAAAAACTGCCTCAAAGTGCGATGTGCGATGTACGCAGCCGCGATCTCAAGCGCCGTCGGACAGGCTTTGCGCGAGCTTGGCGAGCAACTGGTCGAGCATTTTGCGCTCTTGATCGGTTAGCACGGCGGCGAGTTCGGATTCGAGCTTCGAGCCCGCTTTTTCCGAGGCATTCGCCACTTCCGATCCTTCCGGCGTGACGCGCAGCGTGACGCTGCGCCGGTCCGCCGCGTGCTTGCCGCGGCGGATCAGACCGCGCGATTCGAGTTCACCGAGCGTTTTGGAAAGCAGTGTCTTTTCGATCAGCGCTAGCTGGGACACCGCCTTGGGCGCGATGCCCGGCGTGGCACAGATGATGCGAAGCACACGCAGGGCACGCACATCGAGATCCCAGCGCTCGCGATAAACCGCGTTGGCGCGCTCGATGAGCAGTGCGCTCGTTTGGTCCAACCGGAACGTGAGGAAATCAGAATACAAATGCGCGCTCCCCGGGCCGTCACCAGCCTCTCCGGCGACTGGTCGCCAGTATAGTCAGATAGTTGAAAATTTCAACTATCTGGATTGGTGACTCAGCGAATTGCAAGCGCAGATGCGACTACGCGGCGGGCCTTTCGCTCGAAAGCGAAAAACCCGCCGCGCAGGGGGAAGAGGTCCGGCGGGACAGATGCCCGGCCGGAGTCTGGCTGACGAAACGATTTAGAACGCGTGACGCATGCCCACCGTCACCGCGACCTGGGTTTCGGTCGACGACGGCGAGAGCGTGTTGATCATCGCGTGCGAGAGCACCGAGCCTTGCGGTGCGCCATGCACGTTCTGGTACACGCCTTCCAGGTAGAAGTCGGTGCGCTTGCTGACTGCGTAGTCCGTTTGCAGCATCGCCGTATTCCAGCCCGGGTTCGTGCCGTTGTACGCGCCGTGCGTGTACGTGTATGCGCCCGAGATGCTCAATGCCGGCGTGAGCGCGTATTTCACGTTCGCCTCGAAGTTGTCGAGGCGCAGCGATCCGGCGAGCGAGCCGGCGGAGGCATCGTTCGCGCCCAGATAAGTGCCCGTGCCGAACGAGTACACGCCCGCGACGTTGTCGATCTGCGTGTGGCTCCAGACAAGGCCGACCGTGGCCGGGCCGTACGTATAGTTGCCGCCGAGCGACCATACGCGCTGACGCTCTGAGAGGAAGTTCGCGCTCGTGTCGCTGGTGGTGACGGCGCCGCTGCCGTTGCCTGCGTTATTGAACTGCAGGTAGCCGGCTGCGAGGTTCAGCGGGCCCTGGCTATACGAAACGGCAAAACCATACGAGCGGTTGTTCGCGAAGTTGCCGGCCTTGTTGCTGAACGAGTACATCGTCTCGAACGTCACGCCGTACAAGGTCGGGCTTGCGTACTTGACGGAGTTGTTGACGACCACCGAGTTCGCGGCGAGGTTGTCGTTCTCGAACGGGTGCGCCGCCATGTTGCCGCCCCACGTGTTGGAGCCAGCCGTAAGCGGGCCAACGAGGTCGTTCATCACGTCGAACTGGCGCCCGAACGTAAGCGTGCCGTACGGCTCGCTCTGCAGGCCGACCCAGGCCTGCGAACCGAAGCCGAGACCCGAGAATGCCTGGGCGCCGTTATTCAGCAGGAAGCCTTGTTCGAGCTTGAAGATCGCATGCAGACCGCCGCCCAGATCCTCCGAACCTTTGAGGCCGAACACCGTATTCTGCGTCGAGCTGGTGTTCATCTGCCAGTTGCTGTGGCCGAGCTGGTTGTTCGTGTAGACGAGACCGGTATCGATCAGGCCGTAAAGGGTCACGCTGCTTTGCGCGTGCGCCGACATGGCGAAGGCGCTCAGGAGTGCGGCGGCGAGTAGCGATTTTTTCATGTATTAAAGCTCCGGAATTAGCGGTGGGTTAATGCATCGAATTCAGGCGGCCGGCACCATCGACGTGCAATCTCCTGTACGCGCATCCCATTTCGGTGCAGATTCAATATCAAAAATCCGACCGCCGATGATTCTTGCGAATTACGCAAATCACCGGTGTTGAAAACGCAAAGATTGAATGGAGATCGTGCGACGCGTGCCAGCGCGAATCGAACACCCGCATCATAGGGTGTCGAAAATAAAAGTGGTGTCGAAATTCGGGCTGCGTGGCGTCGATGGCACAAGCACGCGCGTCAAGTGTCGACGCGCGTCACGGAATGTGCGGGGGCATGAATGCCGGTAATCGAATTACATAATGCTTTCGCGCCGCCACTTAAAACGGGAGAGAATCGCCTATTATTGACTTTGTATTTTTGGTTCGAGGCGATTCGATTAAGCAGGGTGTGAAACTGATACGCGTTTTTGCTATACGAGATTGTGAGGCGATTGACGTGCGGCATTGCTTCACCAAAGCTGCCCGCGAAGATCACGGGCAGCGGGTTCATGGATCAGCCCGTATCGCCTCCAGCGACCGGCAATACCGAGCCGGTGATATAGCTCGCCTCATCGGAAGCGAGAAACAGAATCGGCGCGACCTGTTCGTCGATAGTGCCGTAGCGTTTGAGGAATGTCGATTCGGTGACCTGTTGGACCGCCTCGCTCATCCATGTCTTTTCCTGCTCGCTGTCGCCCGCGGCATTGCGCGGAATGCGACGCGGCGGCGCGTCGGTGCCGCCTGGCGCCGTGGCCACGACGCGGATATTGTGCTCCGCGTATTCCATGGCCAGCGACTGCGTGATCGCATTGACGCCGCCCTTCGCCGCCGAATACGGCACGCGCCGAATGCCGCGCGTCGCGTTCGACGAAACGTTGACGATGGTTCCGCCTCCGCGCTCGAGCAGATGCGGCAATACGGCGTGGCACGTGTACAGCGTCGGCATGAGCGAACGGCGGATTTCCGCGTCGATCTGCGCCGGCTCGAACTCGGCGTACGGACGCATGCGAATCGCACCGCCCACGCCATTGATCAGGATGTCGATTCCACGAAATCGTTGAACCGCGAAATCCATTGCGGCTTTCGCGCCGTCATACGTTTCGAGGTCCGCGACGAATCCGGCCGTATCGGCGCCTCGCGCCTCGGCCGCGACCTCGGCGACGAACTCCGCGCGGTCGACGAACACCACCCTGCCGCCCTCTGCAGCCGCGCGCAGCGCCACGCCACGGCCGATGCCCTGTGCCGCCCCGGTGACGACCACGACCTTACCTGCGAATCGTTGCATGATCATGCCGCCTTCTGGACCACGTTGGGAGTGAACTTCTCGTAGTAGAAACTGTTGGGCTTCACGCCTTCGTCGTCGAAATACTTGCGCACGGCATCCACCATCGGCGGCGGCCCGCACAGATAGACGTCGACGTCGCCGTCGTTCAAGGCATCGGCCGGAATGTGCTGCGTCACCCAACCCTTGCGCGGATGACTCGACTGGGCGTCGGCGATGACGGTCGCGTAGGTGAAGTTCGGCAGTTTCGCGGCGTAGGCCTCAATGGCCTCGACGAGCACGAGGTCGAGGTCGCGCGTCACGCCGTAGATCAGGTGAACCTTCTGCTGTGAGTTCGTGCGAGCGAGCACTTCCAGCATCGAGAGGAAGGGAGCCAGGCCCGTGCCGCCCGCGAGGAACAGCAGCGGGCGCTGCACATCGCGCAGATAGAAGCTGCCGAGCGGCCCGGTCAAGTCGAGTTTCGTGCCCGGCTGGGCGGCTTCGAGCCACGTGCTCATCACACCGCCGGGGATCTTCTTGATCAGGAAGCTGATCGTCGAATCGCCCGGCGCCGATGAAAAGGAATACGAACGATTCTGGCCGCTGCCGGGCACGTCGATGTTGACGTACTGGCCTGGCAGGAATACGGGGCCCGCGGCATCGACGGCCAGTTCGAGAACGACGGCCGCGTCGTTGTGCTGCTCGACCTTCGTAACCGTGGCAGCGAACGTGCTTTGCCCGGTCTTGCACACCGTCGAGGACGCGGGAATCGCGATCACGCAATCGCTCTGCGGCACCATCTGGCAGGTGAGCACGAGGCCGCTGTCCTTTTCGTCCTCGCTGAGCGCGTCTTCGATATAGTCCTCGCCCAGGTCGTAGCTGCCGCTTTCCGCGCGGCACTTGCAGGTGCCGCACACGCCGTCGGAGCAATCCATCGGCAGGTTGATCCGCGCACGGAAGGCCGCGTCGAGGACCTTCTCGCCCGCCTTGCATTCGATGAAACGGGTCACACCGTCTTCGAAATTCAGTGCAATGTTGTAGCTGGACATGGTGTCTCCTTCTATCCCATGTTGAAACTGACGCTTGCCGTCTTCCTGACGTCAAACGTGATAAACGTCGAGCACCTGCCGGATGTAGTCGTTCTTGAGCACGATCTTCTTGTATGCGATCAGGAAGTCGTCGCCGGCTCGGCGCATGGTGACGAACATCGTGCCGAAGAATTGATCCGTGGTCTTGTAGCGATGATTGAGCGTGTGGAAGTTGTAGCGCACGTCCACTTCGTCGCCGCGATCCGCCAGCACTTCCACGTTCGTGACGTTGTGGCTCGTGCGCGGCTCGGGCATCGAAGCGCCGCTGCGTTCGGTCTTGATGCGAAAGACCCGGTCTTCGAGGCCGTTGCGATCGGGGTAATACATCAGCGAGATCTGCGTTTGGTGATCGTCGGTGAGCTGGTCGTCATCGTCCCACGCCGGCATCCAGTAGGTCACGTCCTCCGCGTAGCAGGCGAGCCACGCTTCCCACTGGCGATCGTCGAGCAGGCGCGCTTCGCGGTAAAGCGTGGCGCAGATTTTCTGGTAGTCGTTGCTCATGCCCGCGCTCCCGCTTGTTCGTGGTCCGTTTCCTTCTTGAGCGCGTCGCGCATGGTATGCACCCAGTACTCGTGCTGGACCACGAACAGTCCCTCGTCTTCGCTACGCTCGCCGGAAATCACCGGTTTGAGTCCCATCTTTTTCGCGTTCTCGTCCGGACCGTCGACCCACAGCGGCGCCCCGCGCGAGAGGTCGTTCCACATCGCCGTGGTGCCGGCATAGCCCGCCTGGCACGCACGGAACTCCTCCAGGTCATCGGCTGTGCCCATGCCCGAGACGTTGAAGAAGTCTTCGTACTGGCGAATGCGCGTGGCGCGATCTTCCGCACCCTCCCCCTTCGGCGCGAAGCAGAAGATATTGACTTCGGTCTTGTCCACGCTGATGGGGCGCACCACGCGAATTTGCGTGCTGAACTGGTCCATGAGGAACACGTTCGGATAGAGGCACAGATTTCTCGTTTGATTGACGATGAAGTCCGCCTGCACTTCGCCCACGCGCGCCTTGATTTCCTCGCGATGCTTGTAGACCGGGCGCACTTCGGGGTTCATCGTGTTCGTCCACAGCAGGATGTGGCCATGGTCGAAGCCGTAGACGCCCGCCACCGACTTGCTCCAGCTATTGGCGTCCACCGCCTGGGTGCCGTCTTCCTTGCGCCGGCCCATCGTGGCGGCGTAGTTCCAGTGCACGGTGCTGACGTGGTAGCCGTCGCAGCCGTTTTCCATCTGCATCTTCCAGTTGCCGTCGTAGATGTACGAGGAGTTGCCGCGCAGCACTTCGAGGCCGTTCGGCGACTGGTCGACGATCTGGTCGATGATGATCTTCGCTTCGCCGAGGTAGTCTCCCAGCGGCTGCACATCCGCATTGAGGCTGCCGAACAGGAAGCCGCGGTAGTTCTCGAAGCGCGCGACCTTCTTCAGGTCGTGCGAGCCGTTCGTGTTGAACTGCACGGGGTATTCGGTGGTTCTTTCGTCCTTCACCTTCAGCAGCTTGCCGGTGTTGGAGAAGGTCCAGCCGTGGAACGGACACGTGAAGCTGCCCTTGTTGCCATGCTTGCGCCGGCACAGCATGGCGCCTTTGTGCGCGCAGGCGTTGATGACGGCATTCAGCGCGCCGGTCTTGTCGCGGGTGATGACCACCGGCTGACGCCCGAGCCACGTGGTGTAGTAGTCGTTGTTGTCCGGAATCTGGCTTTCGTGCGCGAGATAGACCCAGTTCTTCTCGAAGATGTATTTCATCTCCAGTTCGAACAGGTCCGCGTTGGTGAAGATGTCGCGGCGGCAACGGAACACACCGGTTTGCTTGTCGTCCTGCACGGCCGTGGACAGCAGGTGCTCCAGGTCGCTGGCTTTGTCGATGATGGCTGACATATTAGCTCTCCTATGCATACTCCACACGCAGTACGGAGTCCTTGCATCGGTGTCGAAATGATGATCGAGGGGGACAGGCGGCGGGAGTGTCGAAGGCCGCCGCCTTGCTGGACGGTTACGCCGTGGCCGAGGCGCGCGGGCGGTGAACGAGCTGGTTGTCCTTACCCTGGACGAGCGGCGTGAGCGTGAAGTTGAACTCGATGTCCTTGTACGTGTCGGCTTTCAGGCCGAGCGCCGTGCCGCCGGTCTTTTCGACCACGTGCGGAATCAGTTCTTCGCGCGTCGCGTAGGCGAAGTCATCCCAGATCAGCGGGTCGCCCTCGATATTGAACTGCGTGGTGAGCTTGCGATTGTTTTCGGAGGTGACGAAGAAGTGCACGTGCGCCGGACGGTTGCCGTGACGGCCGAGACCGTTCAGGAGCTGCTGGGTCGCGCCGTTCGGCGGGCAGCCATAGCCCACCGGCATGAGCGTGCGGAATTCGTACTTGCCGTCCGCACCAGTCTTCACCGCGCCGCGCAGGTTGAAATCGTCCTGTGCGCCGGTCGGGTCGAAGTGCGAGTAGAAGCCCTTCGAATTCGCATGCCAGCACTCGACCACGGCGTCCGCGAGCGGTTTGCCCTGGAGGTCGGTGACCGTGCCGTGAATGACGAGCGGGCCAGCGTCGGCGTCCGGATTGATGTCGATGCGCGAAACGCTCTCGCGCACCGGCGCGCCTGCAACGTACAGCGGGCCCTCGATGGTGCGCGGCGTGCCGCCTTCGAGACCCACCGCCTTGTCGGCGGCGTCCATGCGGATGTCGAGATACTTTTCGAGGCCGAGGCCGGCGGCGAGCAGCGCCGCTTCGCCGTCCTGGCCGAGCTTGTTCAGGTAGTTCACGCCGGCCCAGACTTCATCGGGCGTGATGTCGAGGTCGTCGATGGCCTTGAACAGATCGCCCAGCAGTCGATAGACGATCTGCTGGAAACGCGCGTTGCCGCTGCCGCCCTTGAGATTCGCAGCGGCCTTCAGCAGGTCCTGCACTTCCTTGGTTTCGAATACTTTTGCGCTCATGATCCTTGTCTCCTGGTGCTTCTGGTATTGAGGGAAATACGCTCAGGCGTCGTTGTCCCGAACGGACGACGGATGACGACACAGCGGCGTGACCGAAATCTTCATGTACGGGAAAAGCGGCAACGCGCTCAGGATGTCGTGCAGCTCTGCGTTGCTTTCTACATCGAAGATGCTGTAATTCGCGTATTCGCCAACCAGTCGCCAGATATGGCGCCACTTGCCGCTGCGCTGCAGCTCCTGCGAATACGCCTTTTCGCGCGCCTTGATTTCATTGGCGACGTCAGCCGGCATGTCGGCCGGGATGTTCACATCCATGCGTACGTGGAAAAGCATCGTCAACTTCCTTTGTTCAGGTATCCGGATTACTTCGTGACTTTCATCAGGCCGCCGCGGGTGAAACGCGCGATACTCGCTTCGTCCAGTTCGATACCCAGACCCGGGCCGTTCGGCACCGTGAGCTCGAAGTCGCTGTAATCCAGCGGCGTGGTCAGGATCTCTTCGGTAATCAGCAAGGGGCCGAACAGTTCCGTGCCCCACTGCAGGTTGGCGAAGCTCGCGAACAGATGCGCCGACGCCACCGTGCTGAACGCGCCTTCGAGCATCGTGCCGCCGTACAGCTCGATACCTGCGGCGTCCGCAATCGTGGCCACGCGCTGTGCCGCGAACAGTCCGCCGCTTTGTTCGATCTTGATGGCGAACACATCGGCGCCCTCGTTCCTTGCGATCTCGAACGCGCTTTCCGGTCCCTGCAGGATTTCGTCGGCCATCAACGCGACCGGGAACCGGCGCATGAGACGCGACAGTGCCGCGGGGGAAGCGACCGGCTGCTCCACCAGTTCACAGCCCGCGTCGGCCAGCGCGGGAATCGCCCAGGCCGCCTGCGTCTCGCTCCAGGCCATGTTGACGTCCACGCGCACGGCGGCGCGCTCGCCCATCGCCTTCTTGATATCGGCAACGTGCTTGATGTCGGTCTTGAGGTCTTTCGCGCCGATCTTCAGCTTGAAAATCTTGTGGCGGCGCGCTTCGAGCATGGCCTCCGCTTCGGCAATGTCTTTGGCCGTATCGCCCGAAGCGAGCGTCCATGCCACTGGCAGGCGTTCGCGGCGGCGGCCACCCAGCAGTTCGCTCACCGGCACGCCAAGGCGCTTGCCCTGCGCGTCGAGCAGCGCGGTTTCCAGCGCGCATTTGGCGAAGTGATTGACCTTCACGAGCTTGCCCAGGTGCGCCATGAGCGCCTGGATACGCGTGGCGTCCTGGCCGATCATCGCCGGGGCGAAGTAGGCGTCGATCGCCAGCTTCATCGCTTCCGGGCTTTCGGGACCGTAGGCCATGCCGGCAATCGTCGTACCTTCACCGATGCCGGTCACGCCATCGCTGCAATATACCTTCACCAGCATCAGGGTTTGCCCGTACATCGTGGCGACGGATAGCTTGTGAGGGCGAATCGTCGGCAGGTCCACCAGGCGGGTTTCGATACGTTCGATCGTCGCGGAAGTCATCTCGAATGCTGCGTAAGTAAGTCGGTATGGTGGTTTTATACCTGCCGGGTATTCGCACAGTCCAATACTATTTGCGTCAAATTCCATACCTTTATAATATGGAGCGGCCGCAATGCCCCGTCGCTCAGCCGATATTGCGGCGCATCATATCCTCCAAGTATCAAAAATTTGACGCAACTTCCGGATTCAAACCATGGACCTCCGCCAGCTTCGTTACTTCGTTGCCGTCGTTCGCGAGCGCAATTTCACGCGCGCTGCCGAGCAATTGCGTATCGCCCAGCCGCCGCTGAGCCGGCAAATTCAATTGCTCGAAGAGGAAATCGGCGTGCCGCTGCTGATCCGCAATACGCGGCCGGTGCGCACGACGGACGCGGGGCGCCTTGTCTATGAGCAGGCCATGCAGATTCTCGGCCGCGTCGAACAGCTGCAGACGGCCGCGAGGCACGTGGGGCTGCATCACCGCACCGTGCTGTCCATCGGCTTCGTCGCCTCGGTGCTGTATTCAGGACTCCCAACGCTGATGCGCAAGCTGCGCGAACACGCGCCGGAACTGGACATACAGATGGTCGAGCTGATGTCGATGCAGCAGATTCAGGCGCTGAAGGAAGGCCGGATCGACATCGGCTTCGGCCGGGTGCGGCACAGCGACCCCAATGTGGCCGGCATCGTCCTGCGCGAAGAACCGCTTGCCGTGGTGGTGCCGATCGGCTCAGAGATGGCGAAGGAATCGACGCCCATCCCCATCGAGCGACTGGCCGGGCAAAAGCTGATCGTCTATCCCAAGGAGCCGCGGCCCAGTTTCGCCGATCAGGTATTGAACGTGTTGCATGGCGACGGCGTGCAACCGGGCGAAGTGCTGGAGGTGCGGGAAATCCAGACGGCGCTGGGTCTGGTCGCGGCCGAGTTTGGCGTGTGCGTGATTCCGGCGTCAGCGCGGCAGATACGCCAGGACGTGCACTATCGGCTGATAGACAGCGATCACGCGACTTCGCCGATCATCCTGAATCACCGTGTGAACGACAGCTCGATCTACGTCGACCTCGTGAAGCAACTGGTCAAGGAGATGTATGCGGAGCCGCAGATGTGGCTTCCTCCGAAGAAGACCTGGCCGCGAACGTGAGCAACCTGCAACGTGACGCAGCTCATGCCCTTCACTGCCCCGCGAGCCGCTCCGCCGAAAAGCGCAGGCCGTCGAAAAGCCGCTCGGCCACTCGCCCAGGAAAGCCCTCGGGCAGCGCGGCTGCCACGTCCTCGATCGCGCGAGGCGTACGTTCGAGCACGCGCTCGATCAACGGGGCGGCATCCGGCCCGTAGTGGCATAGCCGCGCGGTGGCGTCGAAATGCGCGCGCTTCACGTCGCGCATGCGGTAGTGGCGCGCCTTGCCCCACACGGCCATCGCAAGCGTTGCCTTGTGCCACGACCACTGATTACCGCCGTCACCTTCCACGGGCCAGATCGACATCACGTCGTAAAGCGGCGCGAGCTGAAAGCGCCCGGCGGGCAGCAGCCGAATGCTGAAATTCTTCGCATGGCCATCGGGCGCGGCGAGCATCCAGTAAACGATTTGCGCAGTGAGGAAGGTCTCGATGTCCTCCTGTGCCCGCTGCGACTGGCGCAAGAGACCGGCGATCTCGCGCGCGCCAGGGCCGCCGTGCGCTTCATACTTGCGATGCGGCGGCACGGCGAGCGCCTGGCAGAAGTCCTCCTGCGGCAATCGAAGCAGCGCGCCGCTGCGCGAGCGCGTGCGATCGAAGCGCTCGACGCACAACACTTTTTGCGCGCCGAAGTGCATGATCTGCGCCTGCGAAGCGGGCAGCCCATAGGCCCTCAGCAGTGCCAGGCAAAGCCATTCGTTTTCGACCGAGGTATTGAAGTCCACCTTGCGATGGCCGATCAATCCCAGCGGCAACTTGAGAATGTGCGTGGTGGGTGTGGCGCCCCGTGGCAGCAGCCATTTTCCCCTATGGCGCAGGAGCGCGGTCTTCTCCTGCGCGCCCGCCAGCGAAATGCGCAGATCGTCGAGCTCCTGCGCGCCACCGGGCAACGCGCCGGCCGTTTCCAGCAGCAGGCGTTCAATGACGGCGTCGCTCAACGCTACGCCTTCGATCTTGTCGACGCGCCCCGGCGTTTCGTCCTCGCCGAGCAGTTGCACGGCGCCCACGCAATCGCGGCCGATGGCCTTGAGCAGGTCAAAGGCATCGAGCGTATCCGTGCGAAAGCGCGCGGCGATACGGCGGCGGATCGGCTCGCTGTCGGGCAGGAGATTGTCGAAATAGTACTGCACGCGTTCACCGCGCAGCGGCACGTCGCCGATGCCGAACGGCAGCGAAAGCGAAAGCGGCCTGCCCGTGGCCGAGTGTTTCCAGGCCTGGTCGTAGCGCAACTCGCTGTCGCCCGCGGGCGTCATGATCCACGTGCCCACGCGCTCGCCGTTGGCCCAGATGGAGAGCGCGCGCGAATGCGATTTGCGGCCCATGGTCACCACTCCGGCGTGCCGGTGCCCTCGGCCTGGCTGCTGGCCGCCTCGCGCGACTCCACGCAAAGCTCCAACCCGTAGAGCGCGAAAAGCGCGAGCATCTGTTCTAGCGAAAGGCTGGCGGTGCCCGTGGTTTCGAGCGCGGAAAGCCGTGGCTGGCCAATGCCGAGACTCGCCGCGGCCTGCGCCTGAGTCATGCCCCGCGCCTTGCGCGCCGATTGCAGAATCTCGCCAAGGCCGCCGGGCGTCTGGACGATGATCTTCATGGAATATTCCTGTTAGGCATAAAATGATTATATGCCTGTGGCGAATATCCTGTCTATATCGCTACCAGGAATAAAACCAGAATATCACTGTCAGGAATATATGCAGGCCTAGCTGCGTGCGGCCTCCAGATCCTGCGCTCGCGCACGCACATCGAACGCCCCGCCCGTCAAGGTCTGATCGCGCAGCGTCACCGGCTTTTTGCCCGGCAACAGCGGGAACACCAATTCCGCGAAGCGGATCGCCTCCTCCAGGTGCGGATAGCCCGAGAGCACGAAGCTGTCTGCGCCGGCATCCACGTATTCCGCAAGGCGTGCCGCCACGGTTTCGGGGTCGCCCACGAGCGCCGTGCCAGCGCCGCCGCGCACGAGGCCCACGCCGGCCCACAGGTTCGGGCTGATTTCGAGCTTGTCGCGGCTGCCGCCGTGCAGTTCCGCCATGCGGCGCTGACCCACGGAATCCATGCGGGCGTAGTTTTCCTGGGCGCGGCGAATATCGTCGTCGTCGAGTTTGCTGATCAGGCGCTCCGCGGCAGCCCACGCTTCGTCGTTGGTCTCGCGCACGATCACGTGCAGACGCACACCGAGCTTGAGCGTACGCCCATGGCGCGCCGCCCGTTCGCGAATATCGGCGAACTTCTGCGCGACGGCCTCGGGCGGCTCGCCCCAGGTGAGATAAGCGTTCACGTGTTTTGCCGCCAGTTCGTGCGCCGCTGGGGAAGAACCGCCGAAGTAAAGCGGCGGATGCGGCGTCTGCACCGGCGCATGAAAATTCTGCGCGCCCCGCACGCGCAAATGCTTGCCCTCGAAGCTCACCGTCTCGCCGCGCAGCAGGTCGCGCCAGATCGTGAGGAACTCGTCGGCGGCCTCATAGCGTTCGTCGTGCGCGAGGAATACGCCGTCCGCCGCAAGTTCCGTGGCGTCTCCGCCAGGCACGACGTTGAGCAGTAAACGGCCGTTCAGCGCCTGGTCGAGTGTGGCTGCCTGACGCGCCGATGCAGTCGGGCTGCCCAGCGAGGTGCGCAGCGCGACGAGCAGCTTGATGCGCTGCGTGACGGGCGCGAGGCTCGCCGCCGTCACCCACGGGTCGAGGCAACTGCTGCCGGTGGGAATCAGGAGGCCATCGTAGCCGAGTTCTTCGGCAGTGACGGCGATCTGACGCATATAGGCGTTGGTCGGCGCGCGGCCGAAATCGGATTTGCCGAGGTAGCGGGTATCGCCCGAAGTCGGCAAGAACCAGAAGATGTCGAGACTCATCAGTGATCCTGCTGCGGGTAAATGAAGGCGCGAGAAGAGAGAGATCGAGCGCGCTCGGCGCTTTCGCATGACTATCGCCGCCCGCGCATCGCTCAGTTGCGCCCTCATTGAAACAGCCCGCAGCGGTTTCCCCTACCAGTTAATCGGCAATTGCATATGACGTATTCGGCTATGCGCCCGTATTCCCGGCAACGCCGGTGCGCGCACGGCCTGCCGGCTGGTATCGCCGCACGCTGTTGCCGAACTCAAGTTTTTCGAGCTGCTCGACGAAGTCCACGACCAGGGCATCGTCGACTCTTGCGCGTTCACCGACGTACACCCGAATTCGTCGAGCGCTGCATGGGCGAAATCCGGGTGCTCGACGTGAACCACTACACGATGGGCGATGTATCGCGCACCCGACAAGGCCGCGCTGCTCGCGCGCCTGCCCGAGGTGTTTCGCGACGACATGCCGCATCGGGTCGCTGCTGGCTTTATGGGTGGCCGGCTCTTTCAGCACCGCGAGGCCGTGAACTACGCGCTCGCCGGCACGGGGCTACCAGACCTGAGCTTTTCGATCGGCTATTCAAGCTGCGCAGAAGGCGAAAACGTGGAAGCGATGCTGCGTGAAGCCGATGCGGCGATGTACGAGGCCAAACGCCACCGCAACGAAACGAGCCTCAAGTCGATGGAAACCGAAGTGCAGATGACGCCCGACGCATGATCGCAAGACGCGAAAATGCTTCGGATACCAAAGTAAAATCAGGAAAGAAAAAGCGGCCGGCATGTGACCATGCCGGCTTGCCGAGGGCATCACGCCCTCGCTTCCCGCAGCAATCTCACGCGGCCAGGCGAATGGTTCGAAGCCGAATGCCAAAGCGCGGGCCGCCGCTCTCGCATGATGCAGCGCGGCCCGCAGCCGCGCCGCGCGCCGGCGATCTCGCCAGCGGCGCGCGCATCCGCCATGACGACGGACTTTGCATCACGACGCGTTGACGGCGTCCTTGAAGGCCTTGCCAGCGGTGAACTTCACCGTCTTGGCAGCGGCAATCTGGATCTCCGCGCCCGTGGCCGGGTTGCGGCCCACACGGGCGGCGCGCTGGCCAGTCGAGAACGAGCCGAAGCCGACGAGCTGCACCGAGTCACCCGAGGTGACCGCGCGCGTGACGACGTCGAGAATCGCGTCGATGGCTGCGCCGGTGGCTGCCTTGGTCTCGCCCGTGCTAGCGGCGACTGCGTCAATGAGTTCCTGTTTGTTCATCTGCTACCTGTGTTGAGTTGAGAAAACCTGCATACCCTACCTCACGCGGGCGAAACAGGCAAATCGCGTTGCATATGGAAACGCGTCGATAGGCCGCCTGCATGTGTCTTGCTTTCCACATGCATTGCGGCGAAAGGCGAATCAATAGCACAACCCTGAGTCGCTGTGTAGACAAAAGCAGGCAAAAAATGGGCAAAAATGCGAAAAAACGACGATGCGGCCTGCGAAAACGGGCTTGCGGTCGGTTTTCCCAGGGGGAACATGAGGAAACCGCATAGGAATGATTCGTGCATATGAAACGATGAAAGATGGCCGGGCCAAGCAGTTTCTTTGATGCCGGCCGCGGCTCGGGACGATTCCCCGGCATGCAGCGCTGCTGCCGGCCGCCCGCAGCACGGATGCCGCTTGCGCGGAAAGCGGAACCCTTCTCGCGCCACGCACGATGCCGGCGCGGCGACCGGGTCGAGCGTAAGCGTTCTTTTCGGTTTCTTTCAGGCGCGCAAGCACGACGAAGCGCAGCCGTGGTCTCATCGAGTGACCGCCGTAACAAGATGTACGCGCAATAACGCATCGATCAGCCATGCTGAACAAAGCGCACTGGCACGCGAGGAGTCAGGTAAAAACCCAAAGCACGCGCGCCGGCTGATCGGTGAGATTGGCGTAACGAAAGCGGCAGCGCGCAGGCAACTGAAAGCTGTCGTTGGCGCGCAGCGTCACCGGTTCGTCGCTCTCTTCCAGCCAGATCGTGAGCTCGCCCTCCAGCACGAAGCCGCCCTGCTCGTCGCTGTCGTCGACCGGGCGCTCGCCACTGCTCGCTCCGGGATCGAGCCGGCTCTCCAGCATCGAGAACCCCGATGACATGCTGGGCGAAACCAGCACGTCCGTAATGCCGCCACCATAGTAAAGCGTGCGACGCTCGCCTGGCCGCGTGACCCACGGCAGCGCGCGCGGCATGCTCACGCTGTAAAAATACGTGGTGGGCGTCTGCAGCGCCTCGCCGATAGCCGTGAGATCCGTCACCGTGGGCCGCGACAGGCCGCGCTCGACCTGCGAAAGAAAGCCCACCGAGCGACCGATCCGTTTCGCGAGTTCGGCAAGCGTCATCTTCTTGTGCCTGCGCAGATCGCGAATGAGGATCGCGAGGCCTTCTATTTCGTCCTGCTGGTCCATGCGGGTTTCTCCGTCACACGACATCGCGCAGCCGATACCACAACTTCCCAAGCGCCTCCAGCGGTGCAGCGAAACGTTCCCCGCCCGGAAAGCGCGGATTATGAATGCGTTCGTAGAGTGAGAGCAAGCGCGTTTCGCCGAGGATGGCGTCGGCAACGGCGCGCGCCGCGGCAAGCGTCGGCAGGATGCCGTGACCCGAAAAGCCCTGCATCCAGTAGCGATTGCGTTCGTGGCCCACGTCCGGCGTGCGGCGAATGCTGATGTCGATATGGCCGCCCCACGCATAGTCGAATTCGACCGCGCGCAGTTGCGGGAACGCGCGTTCGAGACTTGGGCGGATCGCCGCGCCAATATCGTTGGGGATGCCGCCCAGATAGGTGCATGCACCACCGAAGAGCAGCCTATGATCCGGGCTCAGGCGAAAGTAGTCGGGAACGAACTGATTGTCGATCACGCAACTGTTGCGCGGCAGCAGCGAGCGTGCAAGTTCCGGCTCGAGCCTGCGCGTGGCGACCTGCCAGGTGCCCACGGGCAGCACGCGGGCCGCCAGTTCGCTGTCGAGCCGGTCGATATAGGCATTGCACGCGAGCACCAGCGTGCCGGCGCGCACGTTGCCGTGCTGCGTGTTCGCGACATAGCCGTCCGGCGTTTCGCGCCAGGCGAGCACGCGACTTTGCTCGAAGATGACGCCGCCCGCGCGCTCGATGGCGGCGGCAAGTCCCAGTGCGAGCTTGAACGGATCGAGGTGCCCCGCCTCGGGATCGTAGAGCGCCGCGCGATATCGCGGGCTGCCGATCCACCCGGGCATCTCGGACTCCGGGATGAAACGCAGGCCGTCGTAACCCCACTTCTGCGCAGCCTCGTCGCGCGCGGCTTCGAGCATGGCGACGCGCGAGCGTCTGACCGCCGCCCACAGGCTGCCTGGCCGGTAGTCGATGTCGAAGCCGTGCCGCGGGGGCAATTCACGCACCTCGGCGGCAGCCCAGCGCATGCTCTCCCATAGCTCGCGCGCGCCCTCCCGTCCCAGCGCGCGTTCGAAGGGCGCCATGTCGCACGACCATCCGAGCAGTGCCTGGCCGCCGTTGCGCCCCGACGCCGCCCACGCCACGCGGCTCGCCTCCACGACCGCCACGCGCCGGCCCGCCCGCGCCAGCCGCAGCGCCGTGTGCAACCCGCTGAAACCAGCGCCCACGACGAGGACGTCTACGCTGCAATCCCCCGCCAGCGCGGGGCGCTCGCGCGGCGCACCCTGCGCATTGCCTGCGTAGTCGCGAGCGTAATAGCTATCGATATGGCGAGTCGATTGGGTGAACATGCGGAGTTTCCATGAAAAATCGTCTGCTAGATTTCATGAAAAAATAGCACGGCAATTTCACGGACGTGAATCGGCACAATCCCGGTGGCGGGCGGCGGCTGCGCTCAGAAGCTCCTATGGGCTCGTGCCTGCTCTTGAAAGTCGGAAGAAAAATCGCGCGGTTTCTGCATGATCTATAAAATTTTTCCAGGAAAACGCGAATACGCCGAACGCAGGCGACTCAACTGCCTAACTACCCCGCAGCCTCACGCTGCGCCCCAGTTCGTCAGGGTCGTCGATAGCCTCGCAGGCGAAGCTACATCTGAATTGCGTGCGCGAGCGCCGGCGCTTTGCATCGAAAGTGTTGCGCTCCCGTGGTTTCTCCGTGTACCTTCAGATCGCTCACGCCGGTCACAAGGAACTAGCCCATGTTTAAGTCAAAACTACGCCGAGCCCTCGTTAAGGAACGTCGGACCACGATGGATAGCCAGCGCTTCGATCGTGAAGCTTCTGCGCAGCGTCGGGCGGCTGGTCAGCCGCCGGAAGTCGAGCCGAAATCGGACATGCCACGCTTTGGTGAGCGCCCATCGCGCCACTGAGCGCCATGACCGTGGCTGACGACTGTCGCCTGCCTGAACGCGCAAAGCGGCAATGGTGCAGTCCCGCGCCGCCGCGATGTGGGTCTCCATCTTCATGGCTTCCAGTGCGATCAGCGTGGTTCGAGCCCGACGCGCTGCAGCACCGACGTATCGCTGCAGTACACAGGTATGCGGAATACTCGCCCGGCTGTTTCCGCCACGCCGGAAACGTGTGACCGACCTGGCGATCTGGCGGCTGTGAGGGCACACACCTGCAGTGGTCAACTCATAAGCTGACGGACGTTCCGTATATTTTCCGATACTTGCTTGACCAATTTGTCGGAATCGTCAGCAAGCCTCTTGATCTCCGCCGCGACAATCGCGAACCCCCGGCCGCTATCTCCAGCACGTGCAGCCTCCACGCGTGCATTAAAAGAAAGAATGGAAAGAGCCCGTATCGTTTTCAGAATCTCCTCGACGTTCGAAAGAATGGCGCTTACTGCGAGGTTCGTTGCTACGAGCCGCTTTTCAGCCGCCAATTGAGCAGCACGCTCGCCCTCAACTTCAATCACCAATCCCTCCAGGAAGCGGAGCTTGCCTTCGGCATCAAATACGCCCTTCCCGACTTCCCGTACCCAGACGGACTGCCGGTCGGCTCTGTGAATACGGTAGTCGACCGTCCATGTTTGCTTTTGACGTATCGCCGACTCAATGGAATTCGATACGTACTCCTCGTCATCTGAGTCAATCAATGATGCTAGCGTCCGATTTCTGTTGCCGATGAAATCAGCCACTGGGTAACCCGCTAATTTCTGAATGCCTTGGGTCGCGTAGATCAACGTGTAGTTTTTGTCGTTGAGGCAGCGATACAGGAAACCGGTGAAATTGGCGGTGATGCTTTTCAGGATAGAGAGCTCATCTGCTGCAAGTACTAACTCGCAAGAAACGGGGCGGTTCCCCCCGGAGCCTGCAGGTTTTTCCTGTGTCAGTGGCATCATTTTTGTCGTACTCAGCCTTATCTTGCAATGCGTTGAGGAAATACTGAACGGCGTCGCTTTATCCTCGCAGCTCTTCCCCGCGTGGGTTGCCAGCAGCCACGATGACGCCCCTTCTGTTCAGTCCCATTACAGGACCTTCAATCCTGATACAGGCGTCACCGCCCCTGCGCATCCCGTCGGCGCGCTCATCCATGTGGAGTCCTTCCTTGATTTCTTCCTTGACCTCGGGACGAGAGCTTCCCAAGATCCCTGCCGAAGCCTGAATCAAGATCGAGCAGCCTTTATGCCGGATGCCGGCCGCGCTTCAGCAAGCATCGCCCGATCTCATCCCGTTGCAAGTGGCCTTTCGAGTTTCGGCATCTTCCAGGGAAATTCTGGACACGTCTTCTCTGCTTTGCCGACCTGACCAATCAACGCAGGTTCAGACCAGGAATCCACGACGTGCCTGCCAACGGCACGCGCGCCATGGCCGCGGCTTCCACGGTCAGGGCGACCAGATCCTCGGGCTCCAGGTGATGCACGTTCTGCTTCCCGCAGGCACGCGCGATCGTGGTCAGTTCCATGTTCAGCGTCTTGAGATAGTTGCGCACGCGGCGCGAACCCTCATCGGGCTGGACGCGCTGTTCGAGAACGGCGTCCTGCGTCGTCACGCCAACGGGGCATTTACCCGTGTGGCAGT
>NZ_JAYMRY010000062.1:0-25126 GCF_038900695.1 Paraburkholderia sp. JHI2823
TGCAGCCGTGCTCGGCGACGTAAAGGATCGCATTCAGCACCTGCAGGTTCGTCAAGCTGACATTGCCCCGCTGTCGTGGCAGGCAATGCTCGATCCGTTGATATTGGGCTTCGGTGATTTCCATCACTGAAGTATACGATCAAACACAATTAGTGTGAACACGCCCTAGCACGCTCCCGCTGGCGCAACTCGTCTCGGACGCCACAGGGGCGATGTAGCGGCCCTCTACGAAACCGACGTCCGAATCTGGTGGTACGTCCAAAAGTCGTTTTGCCTATTTTTGCACTGTGCCTTCAAGGCCGTACGTATATGGACGCCGATATGACCGTTGGCACAGAGGCGAGATTGATCACGACCCTCGAAAAACACGGCTTCGCGACAGACTTTTTCTCTGGCGATCAGCCGGAATTGGAAACACATTTGGTTGCTGTGGCGACTTCCCTAGGCAAAGTAATCCGGGGGCGAAAACGTGTAGTGGATGTACTTGAACCTGTCGAGAGACAACATGCTCACCCCCGGTCACTCAGTGCCAACTTCGGGAAAGCTGACTTTCCTTGGCACATGGATACAGCTCATTTGACTGAACCGGTGCGGTTTATAGTTCTCGCATGCGCGTATTGCTCTGAAGGCTCTCCCCCCACTTTCCTCACACGCTGGAGACCTGAAATACCATCGCTTTTAGCGAATGACGATGCTACTTCCGCGCTCTTTTGCGTGCGTAACGGGCGCGCATCATTCTATACCGGATTGTTCGGAAGTGGAGGACGCCACCTCCGTTACGACCCTGGCTGGAATATGTTGCATCGACGAGGGGGCGTCAAAGCGCCAACGACTCGACGCATGCTTCGCTGTTACGCCGCGTGAGGAATCCCATGACCACCACGAAACCGCTTCCGCCGTCAATTTCTCCAGTAGCATTGATGGGAAAATCAAAGGCTTTTATTCGCAAAGCATTGGCAGCAAAGGCATCTGGCGAAGCGGCCGACTATCAACTTTGGGCGTCGCTCGCGCTTGAGCTTCTGGCGAAGGCATCGCTTGCAACGATTCACCCAAGCTTGATAGTCGATGTGCAAAAAAATCCTAACGCCGTTCTCACCGCCGCTGGGATTGAAGCGAATGCCCGAGTACCCACAATCGGCGCTGATGCTGCCTACATACGACTCAAACACACAGCGGCTCCGCGATTCAATCACGGAGTGTATGAGGCATGTAAAGGCATGGCCGAGCTACGAAACGCACACCTCCATTCTGGCGAGCTGCCGTTCGACGGACGCAATGCCGATGTCTGGGAAGGTGGGTTTTGGCATGCCTGCGAGGTCGTGCTTGAATCGGTTGAACTGGATCTTGACGACTGGCTTGGTGCAACGGATGCTAAGGCGACGAAAGCAATTATATCTGCCGCAGCCGAAGCCAAAAGCGCAGCAGCAAAGAAAACGATCGCCGAGAGTAGTGCGGATTTCATTAAAAGAGTTTCGAAAGCCAAAGATCGCGAAAGGCTGATTGAAGAATCGCAACACTTTCGTGTTTCACTATATACCGACTCTTTCAAACGCCCCCTCGATCATCACTGGCTCGAAAAATGTCCTGCTTGTACAGCACAGGCGATTGTCGGCGGTGACCAAACCTATGAATCTCTGGCCGATGACCAAGACTACGAAGAAGGTGGCTGGGAGCTGGTCGACCTCGGATATGCGGCTGAGGAGCTTCAATGCCCCACGTGTGGTCTGCAGTTACGAGGCGAGGAAGCTCTGACGACTGGTGGTGTTGATCTTGAACACGTCGAGCAGGAGGAGCGCGAAATTGAATACGAACCCGAATATGGAAACGACTGAAGCGGTAGTTCGCACTGGCCCGCAATCGCCGTACCCATGCCGCGCGTGCGGTGCAAGCGGGTGGCCGCTGTCGCTTTGAAGTGGCCGTCGTGCCAACGCCTGCGCGTAAGGCTGCTTTGGGTCGGCTGCTGCCCCCGGTACACGAAGCGTGACCTCGCTTAGCGCTGACAAGACGACTTGACTCCCGATTTGGCTCCGTAACCTGGAAACACCGCCATTGCCGGGCGGCAAAACCAGAGTAAAGGAGCCTCACATGCCATACCGAAGTACCTTCATGCCGATCGTCTATCCAGACGAATCGGGCAGACCGAGCGCCATGGAATACCGCATTGTCTTCACGGCACGGGAACCTTGGCTCGCAATCCTGCACCTGCGCCAGACGGACCAGGAGTACGCCAGCCCCGTTGCGTCGGCGGCGGTTCGCGACGTGGTCCTCAACCGGGTGCTGGAAAACGATCTGCGGTCAGCGCCCCGGACGCAATCCGCAGACCGGCGTCGCCGCACCCATCGCGGCGCGGCGCGGCGCATCGTAAAGTTTCGCGCCAGCGCGCAGCTGCAGGCGCGCGTCGAGCGGGATGACGCGTGAAGAGCGAACGATCCCCCGAAGCCGCGCTGCTGCGTGCCGCCCGCACTGCAGCGAACCGTCGCGTGGTAGTCGCGTTCATTGACGGTTCCACCACCCGGTGGTGGGGCGGCAGCATCGATGGACTGGCAACCGGATGAAAGCCGGCTGAGTTCGCGCGCCGCGCTTGAGCGCTACCTCGGGCTCGTGGAAGCGTTCCGGGCGGGTCAGGTGCCGACAACGCACGCACTCATGGTGTACCGCGACGGCACGTTCGCTTGGGTGATGCTGGGCGTCAGCACGCCTGAGGCCATCGTGTCTTACCTGATGGAGGCAACGGAGGTGGCGCGCACGCGCAGCGCGCCACCTGGCTGAAGGTATGACGCGTAGGGCACGCTGAAATCGCTCTCCATTCGCTTCGATATGCTAAATTTTCTACTGAATTGCGAATGCGTCGCGCCGCACCTGTCAGCACGGGTAGGTACATCCCGGGCGATTTCAGGCCACAGTAACAGGCACATGGGCGTTTTCAAGTGGAGGCGCACGATGGGAAGGAACCAATCTGACAGTCGGCAGCCCGACAAGGCCGTCTGCCGCCTCGAGCCGGTTATCCGCGCGATGGCACCGTGCCCGTCCGAGTTGCGGGCGTGCATGCTGTGGGCGATTGCCTTCCGGCTTGCCGTGGTACCCGATGATGAACAGGCGTCGGCATTTGCGTGTGTCCTGAAGGCGATCGGGGGTCTGCCCGCCGCGCAACGGGTGGAACCGCTGGCCGAACTCGGACTGCATATTCCTGATCTGCCCGACCTCGATCAGCCCGGGGCATTTCACGACTTTGTCGGGGCGATCAGCGACATCCCGGCGGAGCTGCGGGTGGAGCCGCTGGCGGAACTTGCTTTTCGCATGGTCGAGCAGGCGTATCTGCCCGGGCAGGCGGACGCGCCCGATCATCCTTTGCTTCACTGACCCGCGTTGATTTTCGCCGTCTAGGCTCGCTTTCGTCATGCTACAGTCGTCGCGCGGTATCAACCCAACAGGGAAAGCGGCGATGATGCGAGACGTGCCACTGACGACTGGACCTTCAGGCCTTACCACCTTGCTCGACGCTCTCGAGACAGCCGTGCCCGGCATGACCGGCACGGCGGGACTGCGACCAGCCGACTGGCTGGCGCTGGAGCGACGGCTGAAGGGATTGCAGAGGCTGCTAGCCAGTGCCGCGCGTTCCGGTCGGCCTGGTCACAATGCCGGCGGATGCACGTCCCCGGCGACACTGTTCTGACCATGCGCAGCATGTTGACACGGGCCATCGAAGCAAGGCGGCCTCCATGGACTGCGCTGCACTGATTCACGCGAAAGCCATGCACACTGCATCATGACGATGGAGTCGCAAGTGAAACGGGGGATCGACCTGTGCCCGAAATGTCGCAAGCCACTGCGACGCTGCGATGATGTGGTGCGGGCGCGCTGGGTATGCTCGCATGCTCCCGATTGCGGGTATACGCAGGCTGATGACGACGGACGGCCCGCTCCACCTCGGGAAGCGGGCGACGTCCAGCGCGGCAGCGGCGTCAGTCAGCGGAAGGCGGCGCCCTCGCCTCGATCAACCCCGCGGGGGCGCATTGGAGAGCGTTGCCCGGATTGCGCAAAGGGTTTGCTGATCCAGAAGACCCTCAAATCCAGCGGGAAGCCGTTCGTCGGCTGCAACCGTTTTCCGCAGTGCCGATTCTTTGGCTGGCCGGACTGCTGAGCCATCGCCGCGCGCGAATATTGCATGACAGTGGCGACGCGTTCCCCGATCCATCAATTGCCCTGGCAGCCATCGTTCGGCCGGTGCATCAGCGCATCGCTTCGTGGTGTTGCCGAAGAGATGGATTGTGGAGCGAATCTCGACTCGATGAATCACTCCCGTCGGCTATGAAGAACTACAAGCTCACCGTTAAATCCGCCGAAGCGTTTGTCTGCATTTCCTGCACCCGCCTCATGCTTCGCCGACTCGGCCGACTTTGAGGACAGCTTCTGAGGGACGGGGCTCAGTGGACCAGTCTCGTTGCCTCGATCGCCCAGCTAGTGGAATCGACAGCTATACTTGTATTTGTCTGATGAGATGAGCCCGACGCGCGGGTTTGCGTCCCGCATGCCTCGCCGCCCGGTTCGCGTCGTCCGCTCTGCCTCGTCATTCACGCGGGGGGATCATGGCTTCAGCTCACAATGTGCGGCATTGGCCATCAAGGCGGGGCGCGTCATGTGGCAGACACACTGTGTCTGCAACGGCTACGCGGATTCTGTCAGCAACCGAGCCGTGGGACCACAACGACACCCTAAAGAGCCAGCGGGCCTCCCCAGGCAGTCACCGAATTCTTGCTATCGACGCCGATGCGGCGCTTGCACAGGATCTTCGCAGGATGCTCGCTGGCTCGCCGGACCGCAAGTCCTTGCCAGCGCCGATTCAGGCCATATTGTCGGGCGGCATGGAGGGCGTGGGCACGGTGCTCCGGATCGATGCCGCGCGATCGGGCAGGGACGCACTCACGCGGGTCGTCCGGGCGCTTGCACACGCCCAGCCATACACGACGGTGTTCGTGAGTGTACGCAGATCGCCCGGGCGGGACGTTTTGCGGTCGATCATACGAATCCGGCAGGCGGATCCACATGTGCAGTTTGCCCTTGTGGGCGCGCACGCTGCCGCGGCCCGGGAGGTTCTGGCCAGACGACTCGGGTCAGCCGACCGGCTGCTGACGCTGGTCGAGCCGTTCAGTCCGACGGCGATCCGTCACGTCGAACGCGTGGTGGTTGCGAAGTCGCGCCCGGGTAACGCCACCGCTGCCTGGCTTGGCCCGGTCAGGCAGCGGACCGACGCGCTCGACGAGGCGAACAGCCTCGCAATAAACGGTCCGGTCGTGTTTTACCGCCTGCGCGGAGAGCCTGCACTGCCGTTCCTCGAGATTTCGCACGACATCATCCTGTTTGGGCACAACCGCGACGCCGTGCTTGCCTCGCCCGCCGGGCTACCGGGTCTTGTCGACCCGCGCGACTGGCCGCGAGTCGAAGCGGTCATGGCGCGCGTCCTGGACAGGCGTGTCACACAGGCGTCCGTCGAGTTCCGCCTGCGCACGGGCGATGGCAACTGCCGTTGGGTTGAGAACCGGTTCATCCCGGTGCGTGACGTGGATGGCCGGCTCGTCGAGGTGGAAGGGCTCATCCTCGACCAGACTGGAATGCGGGCAGCCGAAGCTGGCATCGCATGGCTAGCGCGTAGCGATGTACTCACCGGGCTTGCAGACGAAGTCGCCTTCAGGCACCGGGTGCGCCTAGCGCTGGCAGCTGCCGGGCGCGGCGCGATACCATTCGCAGTCCTGCATTTAAGACTCGATCATTTCGGGTCCGTCAATGACACCCTCGGGCGGCCCGTTGGCGACCGGTTGCTTCAAGAGGTCGCGATGCGGCTGACGGGCTGCGTGGGCGAACGCGATCTGGTCGCGCGGGTCGGTGGCGACGAATTTGCCGTGCTGCAGGCCGAGGCGGTCGAGCCCGTTGACGCAGGCCTCCTCGCTCAGAGAATCCGCACCGCACTGGCGGCGGTCTGGCGCTTCGGGGGCAACGAGGTCCATGTGACCGCCAGTATTGGCGTGTGCCTGTACGTGCAGGGCCGTAGCCTGGCGCAGGAGCTGCTTGGGCAAGCCGGTCAGGCGCTCCGGCGTGCACGGCATACGGGCGGCAACCGGTATTGCTTCCCTTCCGCGCGTCTCGATCAGGCCGTGCGCGAAATGATGATGCTTGCCGAAGACCTCCGCACCGCGCCAGATCGTAGCGAGCTCGAACTCCAGTACCAGCCCGAGGTGGAATTGTCTTCGGGGAACATTATCGGGATGGAGGCTCTGGTACGCTGGCATCACCCAACGCGCGGCCTGCTTGCTCCGGACGACTTCATGCCGGTTGCTGAACAGGCCGGCCTGATGGCGACGCTCGGCCGCTGGGTGCTGGAGCAGGCATGCCGCCAGATGAGGGCATGGCGCGACGAAGGGATTGCCCCGCTGATGATCGCGGTCAACCTGTCCTGGTCTGAACTCCTCAGCGGGGAAGCTTTCGTTCGCGACGTTGCTGCCACCCTCACGAAATGGCAGCTGGCCCCAACCGATCTGGAGTTCGACGTAACCGAGGCAACCCTGACCCGTCTCGCGTGGGCGCGCAACGACGTGCTGCGCTTGCTGCGCAGGCTCGGTGTGAAGATCGCCATCGACGGGTTTGCAGGCGAATTCGGGACCTTCGACTATGTCCGCAAGTGCGAGGCGAACCATCTGAAGGTCGCCCGATCCGTCGTCCAGCGGCTCGCCAGTGATCCTGCGGGAGCGGCGACAATCCGTGCCATTGTCAACCTCGCGCGCGAGGCCGGCATGGGCGTCATCGCACAAGGCGTGGAGACCGAGCAGCAGCGTCTGTTCCTCGCGGACACCAATCGGGCGACGAAGGCGCAAGGCTTTCACTTCAGCCAGGCGGTGGATGGTGCCCAAGCGGCTGTGCTGCTACGCCACGGGCACATCCCGGAATTACTGCGGCGGTAAATCGGCGCCGCGCTGAGTTGCCTTCGTGACGGTTGCCGTCAGCGCTTCAAGATTGCTCCCAGTCACCTGCATCGCCTGGTGGCTCGCCTTTTGCAGCGTATCAAACAGGGTCCCCGTGGCGCCGAGCGCTGACTTCCACGCTTCAATCGCGACCGCAGAACCCGCGGGCGCGCGCTTGGCGGCTTCCTCTGTGATCGCCTGCATGCGCTCACTGCAGCGTTCGAATTGCGCTTCGGCGGTCTGCATGATCGCCGAGCGCATGGTTGACGCAATATCGAACAGATTGACGCCATACGACATCAGCTTTTCGGTGAGCGGCGCGAAGAGTCCTCCCTGCAGTGCGATCCACTCCTGCGGGTCGCCGGCGCTTTCAACCGTCTTGATGGCGATCGCCTGCGTCCGGGCAAGACCCGACCCCGTGGCCTGCAGGTTCAGATTGGCGAGCTTTTCCACGCCGTCAATCACCTTGCTGGCGAGCGCGAAAAACGCTTCGGTGTTTGCCTTCTGTGTAGCTGCGATCTGATCTTGAGCAGGTAGAGACATTGTAAAACTCCCTGATTTCCAATCCTGTGAAACCTCTCGGCCGATATGTCGCGGAGGGTTGCCGCGACAGTGATCCGAAAAAATCCGAAAAACGCCTTCGCGCATGGCGCATGGACGTCGCGCGCGCCATGCAAAACTCCCGAGAACTGTACCGCCGGACACAGCGCGCGAGTCATTCCTCGAGGACAGAGGCTCCCTCGTTCGAACCGGTGCTCCTGTGCGCATCGAGTGCGGCTGCCGGCTGCACGCGGCTCTCAATGCTTTGCATCGAATCCTCGGCCTGCATTGATCCGGCGCAACTCGCAAGGTTCCTCGTCTTCTATCCACCACCAGTTGACCGCGACGTTGAGTCCCTGCGAGCGCAGATAGTGCCACCATCCCTCAGGGATATAGAGGATGTCGCCTCGACACAGCACACATTCGACAGGCTGCGCGTCCAGCAATCCGGGAAATCGTTCGAGATCGGGGGTACGCAGATTGATGCGGCTGAAATGGCGATTCCTGCGATCGTCGGTATACGGATAGAGATGGCGGCGGTCTGTGGGCGGAAACAGGGTAATGTGCTTGCGCCCGCTCACCATCGCATACAGGTTGTCATATGAATCGTAATGCAGCGTCGAAGCGTTGCCGCCAATGCCCATCCACAGATATGGTGGCCGCATGATCTTCGCGAGCGGTGCGAACGAAGGCCTGACAATATCGCCGACCAGTTCAGGGAGATACTTTAGCGTATCAACCTGCGCCAGATAGTAAGTCGTTGGGCTGGCCGTATCGCCGTAGATCAGGTAGTCGACAAAGCTGCCGAAGCTGGAATGGACCCGATCCTTACCGATTCGCTCCGGAAGGGCGAACTCCTTGTCCGGCGAATACTCGATGGGTACACGACGGCTCCCCGCTGCAGCCTTCAGATAGCCGCAATTCCATCGCCTGACAGCGCCCAGCCCCAGTGCCGCGCCTCTAAAGACAACTGGTAAGCCTGGACGAACAAACCGGCGATGGAACTCCCTCGCACCCGGAACCGTGTTCGTTTCGACAAGGTGCGTGAGCGGCAGATATTCCCTGTTGACTACGGATGGTTTCATGTTGTTTCGGGAACGCTTTCGGCGTTCCCGCTGTGTTATGTCAGTTGATCCCCGGTGACGGCCGAAGCGCCCACATCCGGCCTGCGCGCACATTCCTCCAAAGGGCCTGAGTGCCCCCCGGTCCGTTTCCCGACAGTAACGTCATGGAGCTCGCGAAAATATGCACCGAAGAGACACGCAAGGTCCTTCAGGGTCGTGAACAGATGTCGCTCGTCCTCCTCGCGCACGGCCAGGTTCTGCGCAATTGCGAGGATCATCGGGTAGTGTCCGGCGTGCCTGTCAATATGCAGATGGCTGCGGGCACCCTTGAGGTGCCGCGCGGAAAATCGACGTTCTGCGCGGGCGACAACGAGCGCAGAGACGCGTTCCGAGTTCCATTCGACGAACAACGAATAGGCAACCGCGGCGAGCGAGCCGATCTCGTCCAGTCGTCTCGCAAGATACGCGATCAGATCCCGGGTCGCCTGGAGTGGAGCGGTACCGTCTATGGTTTCGTCACTGCATCCGTGGTAACGGAGGTCGTTCCGAAAGAGGATGTCGTGATTCAACTCCTCCGCCGTATAGCGGCCCCATAGACGGCTACTGTCGTAGTCCTCCTCGATCATGCGGGCGAGCGCCAGCGCATCGACTCTGGCGGTCAGGCGAATCCGCCGGATGGTCTCGATGCGATGACGAACGTAATATTCCTCATCAAGTTCCTGATCCCCGGAACTGAGATGTGCCGAGTACGGAACGGAAGCGAGAATCCGTTCGACTTCGGATACGAGTAGATCATCGACACGCTGCGCCACCCCTGATCGAGTATTCATGGTTCCGGTGTCCGTTTTATTTGATGACGTCGAGTCCACTCTCCGCACGTCCCGCACGCGAGGCAAGCTCGGCGCGCAGCTCTTCGTCACGCAGGGACCGCGCGGAGCGATCCGCGCGCAACTCCTCGTCGCGAAGCGTGCGAGCGGCGCGATCCGCACGCAGTTCCTCATCACGCAGTGAACGGGCCGCACGGTCAGCCAGCTCCGCGCGCAGCTCCTCGTCGCGAAGCGTGCGTGCGGCGCGATCCGCACGCAGTTCCTCATCACGGAGTGATCTGGCGCCGCGGTCGGCCAGCTCGGCGCGCAGCTCCTCGTCGCGCAGCGAGCGAGCCCCGCGATCCGCACGCAGTTCCTCATCACGGAGTGATCTGGCGGCGCGGTCGGCCAGCTCCGCGCGCAGCTCCTCGTCGCGAAGCGTGCGTGCGGCGCGATCCGCACGCAGTTCCTCATCACGGAGTGATCTGGCGGCGCGGTCGGCCAGCTCGGCGCGCAGCTCCTCGTCGCGCAGCGAGCGAGCCCCGCGATCCGCACGCAGTTCCTCATCCCGCAGTGAACGGGCCGCGCGGTCAGCCAGTTCCGCGCGCAGCTCTTCGTCGCGCAGCGAGCGAGCCGCGCGATCCGCACGCAGTTCCCCAATACGCAGTGAACGCGCTGCACGGTCGGCCAGTTCGGCGCGCAGTTCCTCATCACGCAGTGATCGGGCCGCACGGTCGGCCAGCTCGGCACGCAACTCCTCGTCACGCAGGGAACGCGAGGCGCGATCCGCACGCAGGTCCCGATCACGGAGTGCGCGCGCCGTGCGCTCAAAACGGGCGACCAGATCCCCGTCGCGCAACGCCCTGTCAACCCGGGCTCGTGAAGCGCGCGCACCATCCGCGCGTATGGCCAGATCGAGCTGATCGGCCACATCTTCGATCTGCTCGAGATACCGGGTAGTGACCAGCAGCAGGTCAGTCAGCAAATCAACAGTACTGGAACTCATGGTCAATCTCCTGATTGGATAAATAACGTCATTTGACGTTTTGTGGATACCGCCTTGAAACACCGCACCAACTACCGTTTCCTGAGTATGGGCAACAACACGAATTCTGTGCAACTACAGATATCGATGTACACACACCCCTGTCTTCAGGCTCCGCAAGCGGCTCCAGTTGCGACGCAGCCCAAAGACCACGCCCGTACCGGAGACCGGAAATCACGCTGAAATGCGGAGTAGAACGTGGGAAAGGCAGGCGTCCCCGATGTCGATCCTTGTTATGTCATTCGTTTTGTTTGTGCAATGTGAGTCACCGACACTCAACAGATCGCGCACGGCTGCAGAGATACTTTGATTATATTGAGATGACGTCTACGGTCAAATTTCCCTATCCAGGTTGACAGGTATCGAACGCGCTCATGAAACTGACACGAAGACTCTACCTGAGCCGTTTTATGTATTCAGTCTTCCGGTTATTTTAATCAATCAGCATATCTAATAATACTATTGTGAAGTTGCATATCCGGTTGACCCGGTGCCACGGCTCAAGTGAATGCCCAGTGATGCTGCCCCTCCATGAGAATGGTGTAATTCTCGCGATTTGGTAACCTGTGCGAGATCGTCAGACGCGTGGAATGCGCTTTTTGGCGCCGGGCAGCTTTTCGCCGGCCGACACGGTCCGCATGGTCTGCAATCGGGCTTTGGGACTCACGATACTTTCCGCAATTTGCGCATCCTGCACCGCGACCCCTGTCAAATCTGCGACCGTCACCTGAGTCCGGTCGGCGTCGTTACGCCCCCTGCGCTTTGCCGAGAGCAACGTGCCGATTTCAACCAGTGCCTCCTTCTCGATGAGTCCGGCGGATAGCGCATGGGACACTTCGCCATACTGGCTGCACTGCACGATCGAGTCGACTACGATGGCGCCCGCCCGGGCGACGATGCCGGGATCGAGCTCCTGTTTGCCCATGCTGTCAGCGCCCACGGCAGTTATATGCGTGCCGGGACGAATCCACTCGCGTTGCAGCAGTGCCTCGCGCGAAGGGGTCGCCGTGACGATCAGGTTCGCGCTCCCCGCCACCTGTTCGGCCGTGTCGTGTACGTGCACCTCGAACCCGTGCGCCGACATGTCCGAGGCAAACAGTGCGCAGCGTTCCGGGATCGGCTCCCAGACGTGCACTTCCCGGCACGCGGTAACCGGCTTCAGATACGCCAGTTGAAGGCGAGCCTGGCTGCCTGTGCCGATGATCCCGATCCCCTCGACCTCGAGTGGCGCCAGCAGGCGCGCGGCAAGTTGACCTGCAATCGCCGTGCGCACGGAAGTCAACCACCCTTCGTCCTGCAGCAACGCGACCGGTTCGCCAGTATGCGCCGAAATCAGCACGGTAAATCCGTTATTGGTCGGCAAACCCGCCGCGGGATTGTTGTAGAAACCGGACGACACTTTCACCGCGAAGGTCGACGCGTCAACGATGTATGCCGACTTGATGCAGCATTCGCCGTTCACCGATTCGAACTGAATGTTCTGGATCGGCGGAACCCGCGCCGTACCCTGCGAGTAGGCGATAAAGCCCTGCTCGACCATGCGTGTCGCGCGCGCCACGTCAAAGCGCGCAGCAATCTCGTTTCGTTTCCAGATTCTCATTTCACCGCTCCGATGAATTTTTCCAGCGAGATATTCCGGCCGCAGACCACGACGGCTACTGCGCGCCCCTGATACTTGGGCGCCTTCCTGAGCAACGTCGCCAGCGCGACGCCTGCGGCCCCCTCCACCATCCATCCGTCGGTCTGGGCGATCCGTTTCATCGCTACCCGGATTTCTTCTTCGGTGACGAGTGCGGTGTCCGTGATGACCTGCTGGCTGATACCGAAGGTGATCGTGTCCGGATCGATCCCTCCGGCGGTGCCATCGGAAATGGTGTCGAGTTCCTCGGACTCGACGATCCTCCCGGCTTTCAGGCAACGGTAGAGGGCGGTCGAGTTGGCGGGCCAGCAACCAGTCACTGCCGTCGAGGGGCGCAGTTTCCGCAGCACGGTTCCGACGCCTGAAATCAGCCCGCCGCCGCCAACCGAGACGAACACCGCCGACAGGTCTAGGCCCCGTTCACGGGCCTGCCCGTCAAGCTCCATGCCAATCGTCCCCTGCCCGGCAATGACATCGATATCGTTGTAGGGTGAGACGAACGTCATACCCGTCAGTTGTGCCTGCCGCGCCGCTTCAAGTTCAACGGCGAGCGACGTATCGTCGATCGTCACGACGGTCGCGCCCAGCGCGCGGATCGCATCGAGCTTGACTGGCGATGCTGCAGTGGTCGTATAGACGGTGACGGGCACTTCTGCCAGCTTGCCGGCAAGCGCGACCCCCTGCCCGTGGTTGCCGCTCGATACGGCCAGTATCCCTGCCTCCCGCGCGGCCGCGTCAAGCAGACGCACCTTGTTCCATGCGCCGCGAAACTTGAACGAACCCGTGTGCTGCAGGTGCTCGCATTTTAGATAGACCTCGCAGCCGGTGAGCTTCGACAGACCGGGGCTGTACGAAAGGGGCGTGACGGCAACCTGCGGTCGAATCGCCCAGTGCGCGTCCATGATTCTGGCAAACAGATCGTCTGACATCGATATTTTCTTAATCAAAGGCAACGCATACGCGAATGCGCTGGCGAGGTAAGCGGTGAATCGCCCCCTTGGAGGTGACCGTCGAGCGGCGACATCAGAAACCTGGGCGTACCTTCTTGCAACGTTGCAGGCCCGCTGCCGGTACCTCAAAGAGCCTCAATCATCGGCTGCGGCCGGGTTGACTCAAATGAGCGATCAGAATCACGTAGCAGCATGCGGCACCTATCCGACGACGACGCGGTTGCGACCCAGATGTTTCGCGCAGTAGAGCCGCTCGTCGGCCGCACGCAGGATCGTGTCAATGGTGTCGCCATCGCGGCCAAACTGCGAGCCGCCAACGCTGACGGTCACTTCGCCGCGCCGCCCGCTGCCAGTCCCGAAGATACTGCCAGCGATCATCGAGCGAATGCGTTCGCCCGTTGTGAGTGCAGCGTCCAGACCTGTCTGCGGCAGCAGCACCATGAATTCCTCGCCACCCACCCGTGCGACGCCGTCGTAGGGGCGGATTGCGTCACCGCATATCTGCACGAATTCGCGCAGCACCGTGTCGCCTGCCTGGTGTCCGTACGCGTCGTTGATTGCCTTGAAGTGATCGAGGTCGAGCGCGAGCAGCGAAAACGGCGCACCACCTCGCCGGGCGCGCTCGATCTCGGCTTCGACGCGTTCGATGAACTGGCGCCGGTTGGCCGCGCCGGTGAGCGGATCGGTGGCAGCCAGGTGCTCAAGCCTGTCGTTGGTCCGCTGCAGTTCCTGCAGCGCACTTTCGGTGCGGCCCATGGCCTCGGCAAGCCGCGCCATCAGTTCTTCCTGGCTGTAGATGGTTGCAAACGAGCGCGTCGTGTGAAACGCCTGAACCACGCCATAGCTGAGCAGAAAGAATCCACCGGCGAAGATCGCATGCGCAAGCCACCACATGTGGTTCCACGGCCGCCCCAGAATGAAGGCTAATGAGGACAACGCAAACGCCGTGACCGAAACGCCAAACATGACCATCAGTGGCGTGCGGATGCGTCGCAGCAACAGTATCAGGACGTTCAGCGCGGAAAGGATCATGGCGCCCCCCTCCATCGACAGACGGACCGCGAGGGTCCCGGCGATGGGACTGTACGCGATCCCGGCGACCACCAGGTCGACGAAAAGGAACAGCGCCATCCAGGTGAGCCAGCCGCGCCAGTCGGTGCGCCTCCCGACCGTATCGGGCGGCTGGTTGTACGAGAGCAGCCCGACCAGCAGCAGGGTCGACATCACAAGGCGCGACGCCGGGCCATAAAGCAGGAACAGCCAGATATTGTGGTGCGCCATGCCGGTGAAGGCGCCGTGCAGGGCATAAATGAGGACGAAGCCGAGAAAGCCCAGCGTCAGCCAGCGTAACAGCGGCTCACCGGAAGACCGGTAGCACTGCCAGGTGACGTAGGTGACGAACAGCCCTTCGAGCGTTGCGGCGGCTATTGCGATCTCGTGGAACAGGTGGTTCTCGAACCTGAGCGTGGGATCCTGGGAGAAAAACAGATAGGCGATCAGGTACGCGGGCACCAGCGCAAAGCCAGCCAGCACGAAGCGGGCATAGAGTTTCGTGATGAGCCTGACCATCTCCGGTGACTCACGCGTCGCAATCGTAACACTCATGCCGCCCCCCTCTGGCATTTACCGTCGTTTCGCAGGCACTGCTGGCATGCCTGCCGCAAATTGTGGCCAGTCCGTCGCACTTACCCGTGTCGAGCAGCACCATGGAAACGGAAGCGCCGCCTCCCTTGCCGATCACCGACAGGCCTTCCGGAAATGTGTATGCGTTGCATGTCTCTTGACCACGCCCCCCACCTTGAGGTGAGTCGACATTTCCCACTGCGACATATGTTCGGCACGCAGCGTGATCAACCGCGCACCGTTCAACACGCGCTGGATGGTCCGTTCAGAAGGGAGAGCCCGCTGCACACTGCCCCGTGAATGTGGCCAGGCAGCCGGAACGATCCACGACCGATTGCACTCAGGTCTGTACAAACAGGTCCGCGCCAGCCTGGATGGACTGCCAGAAGTCGTCTTCCTTCTCTGGCGTGCTCGACAGGTTCCAGAGCGTGTACATGCAGGCCTGGTCTCCGTTGTGAAGCAACAGGCCGCTCCAACTCGTCACCGAGGCGTACGCGATATCCCAGTTCACCGTGAATGCGATCGCGTCTTCGGCTACCGTCCCGGAGATCGGGCCGGTAGCGTACTGCCCGTCACTGCTCACAGCGCTCTGGTAGGTGCCACTAAAATTCACGCCGTCAAACTGATCGATCGTCATGACCGAGCCCAGTTCGTTTTCCCACTTGCCAACCAGTTCTGGCGTTGCGCCTTTCGCACCTTGCACGACGCCCGACAGTGGACGAAGTGTTTTTCTGTCAATCAACATGCCTTTTCCTTTTCTAGCCACTCACCATTAACAATTCCTGCAGAAACTGCACACGGTACTTCTCTGAAAACACCCGGCGAGAGGCAGATATGCTCGCCTAAGAAGGCAGGCCAGACTTCGCCGGATTCAACGAACTGGTATATCGGCTTTCCGGGCATCGCGCTTTCACACGACCAGACGCCCGGCAATGCAAATCTAACGGCTAATCCTCATGACCGGGCTCTCCCTGACTGGTGCCACTCACATCCGCTGTCTGCGCAATGCTGTGCGGTTCTGCCGCGTGGTCAGGTCCCATACGCGTTTATTCTTCATACAAGTCGTGAGCGCATCATAGGAGCCAATAGACAGGGCGTCAACCACTATATTGGACGCTTCGGCTTGCGAAATGGTTTTGCAGAAAGTAAGGAAAATCGACGATCGGTGGATTTGCATGACCAGACTGGCGAGGCATGCCTTGCGTACAAGCGCGTGATGGCTCTCGCGCGTCATCCATTCGCGTCGTGCAGCGATGCGCCCCGCAAGCGCAACCTGTCAGAGTGGATAGGTGAAGATCAGGGGTTTTGTCGCAATAACGCGGTCAAGTAAAATCCGCCGACGACAACGCATGACAAGCATGATGACAAAGACGAAGACGCCATGCAAGACGCTGCCAGATCACACACATGATCCGCAAGGGGCAGATGTGTGACGATGGCGTCGCCTCGACTGCAGCCGAACAATTCTATTCTCTCGTGATGTAAGCAATCCTCTTCTCCTTAGGCGCCTGATCGTCGCATCGTCCTTAGCGCGACACAACCCGCACGACAGCCAACACTTCCCCCCGCGGCAGAATAGATGTCGCCCCGATAGAAACTTGAATCTTTCCTGAATTCAAGTCTCACAGATGGTGGTGGTGTTGCCGTCGCCTTTGGCGACGGCCCCCTTCCCACCTATTTCCACAACAAGGGGGCGATAGTGAGAGAACAAGTTGGCTCGATACGGACAAGGCTTTAAGGACAGAGCGGTGGCGCGGTTGCTGCCGCCGGAGAGCGCCCCGCTGGAGGTGGTGGCCCGGGAGATCGGAGTGAGTGCAGACACGCTGGAACGCTGGCGCAGTGAGGAACTGGCCAGACCCGCACGCGAGCGCAACTGGACGGCTGCCGCCCGCCTGGAGGCCATGATCACCACCGCAGCCATGGCCGAGTCCGCCCGCAGCGCCTGGTGCCGCGAACACGGCGTGTACCCGCAGCAACTGCAGCAATGGCGCGAGAGCGCAACGCAAGCGCTTGCCGAGCCCGCGGAGAAGCGCGCGAGTCCGCAGCAGACCAAGGAAGACCGTCGGCGCATCAAGGAGCTTGAGCGCGAGCTTCGCCGCAAGGATAAAGCCCTGGCTGAGGCAGCAGCGTTGCTGGTGCTCTCAAAAAAAATCTCGGCGATCTTCGACAAGGACAAAAGCGAGGACGAATGATCGGGCTCGAAGATCGCCAGACCCTGGCCCGGGACATTGAAGCGGCCCAGCAGGCCGGCGCGCGGCTGCAGCAGACCTGCGAGGTCGCCGGCATCGACGTGCGTACCCTGCAGCGCTGGAAGGCCAACCAGGGGCTCGTATCGGGTGATGGCAGGCCCGGCGCGGTGCGACCGACGCCGGCCCATGCGCTGACACCAGCCGAACGCGAGCAGATCCTGCAGGTGGCCAACGAGCCGCGCTTTGCCGACATGCCCCCGGCGCGCATCGTCCCCATGCTGGCCGACGAGGGCGTGTACCTGGCCAGCGAATCGAGCTTCCAGCGCGTGCTGCGCGAGCATGGGCAGAACCAGCACCGGGGGCGCGCCAAGGCGCCGAACAAGAGCCGCCCGCCAACCACGCATGTGGCCACTGCACCGCGCCAGCTGTGGTGCTGGGACATGACGTACCTGCCGGCCGAAATTGTGGGGCGCTGGTTCTATCTGTACCTGATCCTGGACGTGTGCAGCCGCAAGATCGTGGGCTTCGAGGTGCACGACAGTGATGACGCCGACCATGCCGCACATCTGGTCAAGCGCACGGCGCTGGCCGAAGGCATCCACGCCATGACGACCAGACCGGTGCTGCACGGCGACAACGGCTCGACCCTCAAGGCCACAACCGTCCTGGCGATGCTGAACTGGCTGGGCGTCAAGCCTTCGTATTCGCGCCCGCGCGTTAGCGATGACAACGCCTACGTCGAAAGCCTGTTCCGCACCGCGAAGTATCGCCCCGAGTTCCCGGACAAGGGCTTCACCAACCTCGATGAGGCTCGCGGCTGGGCTTCGCAGTTTGTGCATTGGTACAACCACGATCACCGGCACAGCGGCATCCGCTACGTCAGCCCTGCACAGCGTCACGCGGGTGAAGACGCCGCGATCCTCGCTGCCCGTCACGAGGTATATCTCCAGGCTCGCGAACGAAACCCGCGGCGCTGGTCAGGCACCACCCGGGACTGGACGCCCATCGGCGCGGTGACGCTGAACCCCGAGCGTGACTCCGTCGTAAAAGCGCATTCGGAGTCGGCCGATATACAGCAATTGGCCGCATGACCGAGGCGACATCTACCTTGACGCGCGCCGAGCCCAACAGGCGCGCCCAAGCGCCTGACTGTGTCGAGGCGGTATCACGCGTAGCCCAGAGCCGCCCGAACACCGCGTCGCGTACCTGACGGTTTTCATTGATGAGCGTCGCGTAGGCGGCCGGATAAATTTCACCCGCCAGTTGTCCAAATGTTGCCTGTGGCGCCTGTGCGGAGGTTGCGAACAGCACACTGTTGTACACGGCGCTGCCCGGGTTCAGTGTCTCCATCGCGCGCGCGACACTGCGTTCGTTGTCCGTATCCGCGACGCTCGCGAACGGCGTCGCGCTTCGATTCACGATGAGACTGACGCTCGTCGGACCATATGCGATCGACGGCGACACGAACAGGTAGCCGCTAGGCGTAGCAAACTGACCTTCGACGCCTCCCGCTGCGTTCAAAATGTCGAAACGCTTACCAAGAACCGGGCGCGACTGTTTGAGGCTGAGGGGGGCGGTGAATGTTCAAGCGCCACGCTGAGCGTGCCATTCGCGATACGCGCTTTACCACCTGCATCGATCCGGTCGCTTGCTCCGCTCGTCGAAAGTTCGACCGCATAGGTTGATCCTGTCGCGAAATTCGCGTCATTCGTTACTTTCAACAGGCCGATCGAATGCCCAGGGGCGACCGTTCCTCCTGCATTCACGTTCAGAGATTGCAGTGCGCCGTTGCCGCTAACGACCCCTCCGTTACCGACCGCGACGTTGCCGCTTGCTCCGTCGATCGACGCAAAGCCGCGTGCCAGCAACACGTCACCCGTCCTCCCCGTATTCGTTACAGCTACGGTTCCGCCTTGGTCGATCGACAACTGTGCGCTTGTTCCGGCGATCGTTGCGCCGCCACCGTTCACCGCGACATCAGCCGTCCAGCCGTTCACTGTAAGTCGTCCAGCTGCATTGACCACCGCGCCGGCCGCGATCGAGCCATCGATCCGCAATTCCCCGCCGTCAACCGTTGTCAATCCGCGATAGGTGTTGTTCCCCGATAGGGTCAGCAGACCACTGCCTGACTTTGTCAGGCTACCTTCATAGGCACGTGTCTGATAAGCAGACTCGCGCGCGGTGCCGATCTCGTACGCTGTCTTGTCGCTGTCGCTCGCGTTCGAGGGCAGTCCCTGCGTCCAGCCCTTCGTTTTCAGCGTGTCGAGCCACGATTGATGCTCTGCTGCGTCTTCTTTCTCACGCGCGGCGAGAGCAATGTCCGAAATGTCGTTCGACCATACGTCCGACATGCCACAAGGCAAATTCACATTGAACGGCCCCAGCAACTGGCTGGGGCCGTTCATTGCCTTCTGTAGATCTGGGAGCCCCCAGCCCGTCACCGCATTGGGAACGTGCGTATTAGCCGGGATCAATGCAGTAAGATTGCCGTAACTACCACTGTTGTCGGAGGGAAGCTGATTGAGCGGTTTCGACGGATCGACCTTGGTGGGATCCGAAACCATCTCTTGCGAGGTCGTGAGCAGTACTGTCAACGCCTGCTCGCTAGTCAGGTAGGGATAACGCTCCATGACCAGCGCAAGCGCACCGGAGGCGTACGGAGCAGACGCGGATGTACCGTTGAAGCTAGGGTCATAGCCTCCCCCAGCCTTGGGCGCCATCGCCACGGTCGGCGCCATGAGACACCACCATTTGGCGACACCGCACTGGTTATAAACCTGCTCATTGTTGCGGGAATAACCGGACACCGCTAACCAGTCCGCTTCAATTTCCGGCCGATAGTATGGCAACGCGGACAGCACATCCGGATTTTTCTGAGGATTGTTCGACGCGGAAATAACTTCAATATAGTGATATTTCGTGGCGGCCTCTGCGGCTGCATCTATCCAAGTTTTCGAACCTTCGCGCGCGCGTTTAGCGAATCTCTGGTACGCGGTTTTTAACTGGTCAACGTTGTCTGTCAGATTCTCCGCCGGAATGGGAGAATTCTGGCCCCAACTCTGATTGACGATACGAACACCACTTTTTCCTAAGGCATCGTAGGCAGCGGTAAAGTAACTGTAGTCTAGGCGGTTGGAGCCCTGCTCACGATTGTCGTCGGTCCCATTGGTGTTCGCGACATAAACATCTGCATTGAACGCGACACCCTGCATTCCCTTGCCGTCTCGTACAGCACCAATGGCTCCGCTTACCTCGGTTCCATGCGAGTCATTGACATCATCGATATGCGATCCGGGAACATTGAATGCGTCACCCTTCTTGACCGGGATCTTCGAACCGTCGGCGTAAAACTGGAACCCGTCTTTGTAGTATGTGCCGACAGTAGACACAGGATGGATCCGAGGCCCTGACAGTTCGGGATGTGTCGTATCGACGCCTGAATCCAGTACCCCGACTTTTATACCTTTCCCAGCAAACACCATCGCATACGCGTATTGCGCCTTCATCGCGCCAAGCGACCAGCTCGCCTTGAATTCGTTATCATTGCCCCAAGATTTGGCGGCCTGCTCCAAGCTGTCCGTTTTGCTATCGTCGGCATTCGTATAGAGTCGTTCCTGACCGAATGCTGGCTTTAGAAATAGAGACCCCACAAGAAATACATGAAGCAACGCCATCGACCTTGCCGTATACCTCACTTTAGCCTGTGTGTCGGTGTGACCGTCGTTTAGGGACGTCATCGTACCGGCAGAAGGAAGTCGGTCGGGTTGCAAGCACCGATTGCGCGATACGCATCGACAGGGATCAAGCGTGCGGCAGGCAATATGCACAAGGTCGATCTGTAATGCGAGCGTGAAACGGCAGAGGTGTCGGCGACGAACATTGCTAAACGGGCGGTTATCGGCAAAAATTGTGCGGTGTCTGGTAGGAGACTCGATTTTATGGTACGCATTCGAGATGGTTAGCATTCCGAACCACGCTTGTCGCCAGTGTTTCATGCCGCTCACCCCATTGTTGAAAGAAATTTGCCAAAACATGTTGCCAAAATTGCTTCGTCTAGTTGTAGATGGTTGGTTCCGTTTCTCATAGTGGCAGGCCGGCGAGCAACATCTTGTCGCGTAGCTGGGTTGCTCGCAGGGCATCGAGCGAGTGTTGAACAGCGCCTTGATCTCGGCAGGACCTGGTCGGACAGTTCGACGCCAAACCAATCCCGCTTCGGGTGACGCCGGAAAACATGCAAGAGCAGTGCCAAGACGCCGTCGGGAAGGTGTATCAGGCTTGATAGTGTCGAGATTGTCGGAGATATATTATGCCGGCGCCCGATAGCAGACAAAGACGTTCTGTTGCAGTAAGGGTGTAGGGACGAGAAATGGGTTTTGTCGCAATGGTATCGAGGTGGACCATTCGAGCGTGCACCGGTGCGTTATCAAGCTGCTGCCGGTGTTTGAAAAAGCATTCCGCAAACGCAAACGGCCTGTCGGCAAGAGCTGGCGCGTCGATGAGGCCTATGTCAGGGTCAAAGGCCATTGGAAATACTTGTACCGTGCCGTGGACAAGGCGGGCAACACGGTGGATTACCTGCTGCGCGCCCATCGGGACAAGGCCGCGGCGCGCCGCTACTTCGAGAAGGCGATTGAACAGAACGTTGCAGTCGAGGCGACGCCATCGTCACACATCTGCCCTTGCGGATCATGTGTGCGATCTCAATGCCAGACAGGATGATGGCACGCACAGCGGAAATCCTTGAACCCCATCATCGGTTTGATGATGCGTTTGATGGCACGGTGATCCTGCTCGACGACGTTGTTTAGGTATTTGTTTTGCCGGACCTTGATCAGCGTTAAACGCTCGGCATTGAGCGCTTCAAGCGCAGCCAGATTGGCACCGCTCCTGTCCACGGTGATTGTCTCGGGCTCGCTCGGCCATCATTTCTTCGAGGTTTCGGAGGCTCAGTGAGTACGCCACGTACCACCGGACGCACAGCAGGATCACGTCCAGCGGGTAGTGCAGCCGCTTCGGTTAGACGCCATGCGAGACGCTGCCCGCTGGCATTGGCAAGGCCGTGATGTAAGCAATCCTCTTCACCTTAGGCGCCTGATCGTCGCATCGTCCTTAACGCGACACAACCCGTAGACGTTCGGTACCGCATCGGCGGTACTCGCCGACGCGGCGTTCCTCTCGAGCTCGACGGTGAGAACGGCGAGGTGATGACAAACGAGGTCGCGCTGACGTTACCCGAGACCCATGCCGGATGCGATAGGTGAAGCGCGGAGCGGAAACGCCGGTTGAACCGACGGTACATATAAGCGTCATTCGCGACAAACCGTACATGGTACGCATGAAAGACGACTTGGCGCAGCACAAGGAACGCCCGTTGGCGACTGTGTGGCCTCAAGAGTGACGCGCCTCATAGGTCAATAGTAGGCGAAGGCACGAAAGCTGCTTAGAGCGCGTTATGCACTTTTGTTAAGGGTTGCAAAGTGGACAAGCATAAGCACGGAGAATACGACGAAGTCCAGGCCAGCCAGCGTTTCGGGCAGTCGTTCGTAGTCTCTGGCCAGTCGCCGGAAGCGATTGAGCCAACCGAAACTGCGCTCGACCACCCAGCAGAGCGGCAACAACACGAAGCCCTTTTTTGCCTCCGACAGCTTGATTACCTGAAGCTCAATCCCTTCGTCGAGTGCCGCCTGCGCGGGCTCCTCGCCGGTATAGCCCTGATCGGCGAACGCCACCTTGACCGTCTGACCCGTGGCCTGCTGAACCTGACGCGCCAGCTCGCCGACCTGCGCGCGCTCCTGTTCGTTGGCCGGTGTCACGTGCGCCGCGAGCAATTGCCCCAGGGTGTCCACCGCCATGTGCACCTTGCTGCCTTTCTTGCGTTTGTAATAGCCTGCGCGTGGGCCGCTCTCGCAAGTCGACTGCAGCGTTCGGCCATCGAGAATGACTGCGCTCGGTTGGCCTCGCCGGTCCTACGCAACTCGGATGATCGAGCGCAGATCGTTCACCATGGCCTCGGAACAGCCCGCCTGAATCCAGCGTTGTGTCTGCTGGTAAGCCATCTCCCACGGTGGAAAGTCATTGGGCAGCATACGCCACGGCGCACCCGCGCGCACGATCCAGCGCAGCGCGTTGAACATCTCGCGCAGTTCGTAGCGCCGCTGCGGTGCGTCCTGGTTCATAAAAGTCAGGTATGGGGCGGCGAAGTACCACTCTTCATCCGATACATCCGTTGGGTAAGGCCTGCGGTTTTTCATCCCGCCAGGTTAACAGGTCTGGCCGAAAGTACCTAACAGCTTCTAGGCTCCCATCAGCTCGACAGGGGCAGCATCAGCGTCGGGAACTGATAGCTTAAGGAAGGATCGATCAGCCTCGAATGATAGTCAGAAGGTTACTGATGCGACGAAACGTCAGCTTCAACCAGACTCCCGCCCTGAAAATTAGTGTTTTTTCGGATCGCTCGAAAGTCATGATGGTTCTGATAGCAGCAGCATTCACATTATGCGCGGTCAGGGCCTTCTGGATTCAGGTCTTGGGTAATGACTTTTACCAGAAAGAGGGTGCGTCAAGGGTTGAGCACACTATCGATGTGCCCACCGAACGCGGCAAGATCCTGGATCGTACCGGTAGCGTGCTGGCTACAAACGTTCCGGGACGTTCCATTTGGGTCGATCCGAGAGCAATTCCTGACGCGGTCGAACCTGGGAAGGTTACATCGGTCGCAAACCTGCTCGGCATTTCGGAACAGCAGATCAATACAAAAATTGCCAGTGACAGGTCCTTCTGCCTCAAACGTCAAGTTGACCTTGGTCGGGCCGATGCCGTCCGGGATCTGCACGTTCCGGGAATCTATGAAATACCGGAGTCCAGACGCGCCTATCCCGAAGGTGAGATCACTGCGCAGCTGATTGGATTCACCGGTATCGAGGGGGGAGGCGCCGATGGTATCGAGCTTGCCCAGGATAAACAACTCGGCTCGGTTGACGGGAAGAAAGTCGTTGTCCGCGACAGGGTAGGGCATATCGTCAAAGAACTTAGATATGTCAGTAGCCCCCATCCGGGCGCAGATGTACGCCTTGCCCTTGACAGGCGAATTCAGTACATCGCGTTTAAGGCGTTAAGGTCGGCTGTAACTAAAAGCAATGCAGAGAGTGCCTCAGCAATTGTTGTCGACAGCCAGACTGGCGAGGTTCTGGCGCTGGCTAACTATCCCAGTTACAACCCAAACGACCGGTCCGCACTGCATGGCCCTTCGCTGCGCAATCGTGCAGTAACTGACGTCTTCGAGCCGGGATCAATCATGAAGCCTATTACGATCGCGACCGCTCTCGATCGGGGGCGCATTACTCCCAACTCGCTTGTTGAAACGAACCGCACCCTCTCCTTGGATGGGGTGACGATTACCGACGATGCGAACTTCGGAACACTGTCTGTTGCCGGTGTTATCCAGAAGTCGAGCAATATTGGCGCGACCATGATTGGGCTAAAAGTGAAGCCCGAAGAGATGTGGGGTACATATACGGCACTGGGTTTTGGTCGCGCCCCCGAGATCCGCTTCCCTGGGGCCGGTGTCGGCATAGTCAGACCCTGGAGAAAATGGCATCGCATTGAGCAAGCGACGATGTCGTATGGCTACGGTATGTCTGTTTCCTTGATCCAGTTAGCTCAAGCCTATACAGTTTTTTCCAACAACGGCAGCCTCATACCGCTTTCGCTCTACAAGCTGGACGCGCCGCCAACGGGCCGGAAGATTTTCACGCAACGGACAACCGATGAGGTCAGGAAAATGCTGGAAAAGGTGGTGGCAGCAGGCGGCACTGCGCGCCAGGCCGCCGTGCCCGGTTATAGCGTGGGCGGGAAAACTGGCACAGCGTATATTGCGACCCGTCACGGTTATGAGAAAAATGCATACCGTGCATCATTCGTGGGAATCGTCCCGGTCCGGCATCCCAGGCTTGTGATTGCGGTTTCAGTCAACAGGCCCCAAGGCGCGAGACACTACGGAGGAGACGTGTCAGGGCCTGTATTTGCTGAAATCGCGCAGGCGGCCATGCATGCCCTTAACGTCGAGCCGGATGAACCGGTGGCAAGAAGCGCGAGATGAATTGATGCGTTTGCGCGCGCAATCGAATGATTCTTTTTCAGCGTCTCTTTGAGGATCGACGCATGTCGCCATCTTCCGGATGTAAATCAGAATCCTAGGCAGTATGACTTCACGTGAGGTGGAGGGCTGGCCTGCCGTGAGGAATCAAACGCGGGTTAGCATGACTGCCAGAGCCGCACGGTGTGGACAGGGCCACACCCGGCGATTTCCAGCTCGGAG
>NZ_JAYMRY010000063.1:0-24331 GCF_038900695.1 Paraburkholderia sp. JHI2823
CTGCTCCAGACGCTATCCTTCAACACGGAATGGAGATTAAACCCGGGAAAGACGGAAGCAAATCTCGCAAAAAACCGGACATTTCTATTGAGCCGGAGACCGGACATCTGTATCTGGCCATGACATCTGATGTAGGGGCTACGTCCTAATGTCGTGACTTTAGTGCCAGTCGTTCTCGGCAGCGCGAGCGAAGACGACCCACGCCTCCGGGTCAACTTCTACTGGAACCGCATCAAGGGACGCCCCTTTACAGGGTCCGTCGATGCACTTTCCATCGTCGAACCGGAACAGCGCACTATGGTGTGCGCACATCAGCACCTGTGACCGATAGCAAGAAACGCTTCCCGGCACAAAGTCCAGGGATACGGAAAAATGAGGGCAACGATTGACGTATGCCCAGACGTTGTCGCCACGCCGGACAACGACGATGGGGCGCCCCGCTGATGCTTCGTCGAGAACGCGGGCACCACCGTCCGGCACTTCGGCGAGACGACACAACTGGCGTACGCTCATCGCTCAAACCCGTTGTTCAGGATTGCCGAGGCTCCAGTCCCACGGCCGGACCTCGACCCGCGAGAACAGCCCTTCTTTCATGTACGGGTCCTCTCCAACGAACCGCATCACCGCGTCGATGTCGTCCGCTTCTACGACGAGAAGCGTGCCGTTCATCGCATTGCATAAAGGTGCCAGCGTGGGCCCGCCCAGACGTACGAAGACGCCGTGCTGGGACGCGCTGCGCAAATAAGTCCGATGGCTCGGACGCACGCGCTCGCGGACCTCACGCATGCCCGGCTTGTCGGTGGCGAAGACTGCGAAATAGCGACGCATTGTTCAGCTCCGGTCAAGCACGAAGTCGTAGTTCGCCTCTCGATACGGGCCATCCCGATTGAAACGACGGGCGAGTTCATCGCCGGCCGGCCGCTCACGGTAGGCAACCAACAGCGACGGCTTGACGCCGAAAACCGCATCCGATTCGAGGTACTTGTCGTCCTTGTCGAACAGATGGGTCACGAGCGTTCGGTGCCCAGGCGCCTCGATCATGAAATGCAGATGCGCAGGCCGCCACGGATGCCGACCGGTTGCATTGAGCATCCTGCCGACCGGACCGTCAGTTGGTATGGGATAGCTGACGGGCAGAATCGTTGTGATTGCGTAGCGACCTTCGGCATCCGTGCGGTAGCGGCCACGCAGGTTGCCATGCGGCTGCCCCGTGTCCTGGCCGGAGTACATGCCGTTCTCTGCCGTCTGCCAGACGTCGAGCACCGCGTTCACAATCGGAGTGCCATCGGTGGTGCGCACCTGACCACGGACGATAACCGGCGTGCCAGGGGTGAAGGCCATGTTCTCGCCATAGGCACGCTCGGGCATGCCCTTGATGTAGAACGGGCCGAATACGGTCGTATCCGTTGCTCCGGTCGCGAACCGGTGATTTATCGCATCGACGAGCATGGAGACGCCCAGCGTGTCCGAGAGCAGGATGAATTCCTGACGCACGACGTCGTCGCACATCTTCCCCGTCTCGGTGAGAAAGCGGATTGCGGACATCCATTCGGCCTCCGTCGGCTCCGTTTCCCGGACAAAGGCATGAATATGTCGCACGAGGCTCTGCATCAAGGTGCGCAGGCGCGCGTCCGGTGTGCTGGCAAAGCTGGCGACAACCTGCTCGGTCAGCCGCGCATCGCCATCGTCATGTTCTGTAGTCACGTCTGTCTCCTTTCATGTTTCCAGCTGCTCAATGCGGTACGCGCCCTTCCCACGCGTCCTGCAGCAACTCACGAATCGCCGCGCGCTCGATCGGCCGCGGATTCGCATAGGGGTTCTTGCAGGCAATATCGGTTGCTTCGTCGAGACCGTCCTGCGGCATGCCGATGTCTGCGAGCGCCGCAGAGATCCCGAGCTTGCCGTTCAGTTCGAACAGCAGCGGACCGGCCTGGGCGGCTTCGCTGCCACCCAGTGCACGTGCGACCCGGCACAGTGCCTCGGGCGCGGCAGCGTGGTTGTAATGCGCAGTATGGGGCAGCATCGCCGCATGCGTCTGCGCGTGCGGCAGATTGAACGTGCCGCCAAGGGTATGGCACAGCTTGTGGTGTATCGCCATGCTGACCGCGCCGAGACACGTCCCTGCGAGCCAGGCACCGTACAGCGCCCGGCTACGCATTTCGCGGTCGTCCGGCGCACTCACAATGACCGGCAACGCTTCGCCGAGCGCGCGGATGGACTCCTCTGCCATCAGGCTGATGACGGGATTCGCGTCCTCGGCATAGAGCGCTTCGACGGCGTGCGCCAGAGCGTTGACGCCAGACGCTGCGGAGATACCCGCCGGGAGCGAAAGCGTCAGCGACGGGTCATAGATGACGGTGCGCGGCAACACTCGCGCATCGCGGCCCGTGCGCTTCAGACGGCCTTCCGTGAGGCCAAAAATCGGCGTCATTTCGGAACCGGCGTAGGTCGTTGGCACCGCGAGAATGGGCAGGGACGACTCGAGTGCAATCGCCTTGCCCAGACCGATGGTGGACCCGCCGCCAATGGCGATGCAGCAGTCCGCGTCAAGCTCGCGCGCCGTCTCGCGCGCCGCTCGGGCGACCTCCACCGGGACGTGCATGACAGCCTCGGCGCAGACGCCGGCGGCGCGCTCGCCGAGTACATCCTTCGCCTGGTCCGCGAGATGACGCTGCTCGGGCGTCGACAGGATCAGTGCCCGCCGGGCACCGAGTTTCGTCAACTCGTCCGGCAGCTTTGCGATCGCCCCCCATTCGAAAACTACGCGCGAAGGGGTTCCCTGATAAACAAAGCGCTCCATGGCAACCTCAGCGTTTGAAGTGCGGCGGAACGTTACCGTCGACGTTGACCCACACCGAACGCGCTTCGGTGTAGTCGTGCATTGCTTCGAAGCCCATTTCGCGGCCGTACCCCGACTTCCCGACACCGCCGAACGGGCTGCCGGGATTCACGCGCTTGTAGCAGTTAATCCAGCACATACCGGCGTTGATTTGCGCGGCGGTCTTGTGCGCGCGCGAAAGGTCACGGGTCCACAGGCCGCTGCCGAGACCATATTCGGTCGCGTTCGCGATGGCCAGCGCTTGTTCATCGCTGCCGAAGCGCAGCACCGTGACAAACGGTCCGAAAACCTCTTCCTGTGCGATACGGTCCGACGCGCGCTTCGTCTCGATGACCGTCGGGCGCACGTAATAGCCATTGGCCAGCGCGCTATCCTGCGGTGCGCTACCGCCGGTGAGGACGCGTCCGCCCTCCTCGCGCGCCACATCGACGAAAGTAAGCACGCGGTCCAGATGCTGCTTCGAGGTCAGCGGACCCATTTCGGTATTCGGGTCGAGCGGGTGGCCGACGCGGATGGATGACGCGAGCGAAACGAAACGCTCGAGGAACTCGTCCGCGATGCGTTCGTGCAGGACAAGGCGCGAACCTGCGATACATGCCTGCCCCTGATTGTGGAAGATGGCCCACGCCGCGCCGTTGATCGCAGCGTCGAGGTCGGCGTCATCGAACACGATATTCGCGCCCTTGCCGCCGAGTTCCAGTTGCACGCGCTTCAGGTTGCCCTGCGACGCTTCGACAATGCGGCGGCCAGTCGCCGTCGAACCCGTGAATGCGATTTTCCCAACGCCGGGATGTTCAGCAAGCCGCTGACCGGCGGTATGGCCGTAGCCCGGGACGATATTCACCACACCTGCGGGGAAGCCGACTTCCGCCATGAGTTCGACGATGCGCAGCGTCGAGAGCGGTGTGATTTCCGACGGCTTCAGCACCACCGTGTTGCCCGCTGCGAGCGCCGGCCCCATCTTCCAGCTCGTGAACATCAGCGGGAAGTTCCAGGGAACAATCTGGCCCACGACGCCGATAGGCGCGCGCTGCACGTAGTTCAGGAACCCCGTTTCTACGGGAATCACGGAGCCCTGCAGCTTGTCCGCCATGCCACCGAAGTAGCGGAAGCACGCGGCGGTGCGCGGCACGTCGAGCGAGCGCGAATCGCGAATCGGATGGCCCGTATCGAGGGATTCCAGCTGTGCCAGCTCCTCGGCGTTCGCTTCGATGGCATCGGCGAGGCGCAGCAGAAGGCGGCCGCGTTCTGCTGCAGGCATCGCCGACCATTTCGGAAACGCGCGGGTGGCGGCTTCGACAGCGAGGTCGACATCTGCGGCGGTCGCTGCGGCGATTTTCGTGATGAGCGAGCCGTCGTGCGGGTTGAGCACGTCGATGGTGCCGCGGTCAACGGCGTCAACGAAACGCCCGTCAATGAAGAGTTGGGTTTGCATGAATCGTCCTCGATTTATTGCTGGCTCACTGCCTGGAACTCGATGGGATACGGAGCGAGTTCACCGCTCTCATAGCGCTGCGGCAGGTTCGGCGTGGCGTTTTCCCAGACCAGCAGCATCGAGCGTTTCGTCGAGTAGCCTTGATGGCGGATGTCGGCGGGCATCGCACAGATGTCGCCTGCACGCATGGTGATTCGGGCACGCGGCGCGCCGGTGTTCTTGTCGCCGATATCCCAGACGATTTCATCGGAGAGCTGCAGGAACCACTCGACACGGTCGTTGCCGTGGAACACCGGCAGGATGAATTCTTCGGTCGTTGGGCAGAACAGGCTCAGGCCGCACACCGACGTCACCGATGGATTCCACGTCACATCCGAACGGGAAAGGTATTTGAAGAGGTTGAACGCATGAAGCTCGCCTTCGAATCCGGGTTCGGCATGCACTTCCGGCTCGTCCTGAATGACGTCCGCGAATGCGCGATTGACCGGGAGGTCGTCGCGCAGCGGCGAGTCGCCTTCGAGACCCGGCATACGGCGCGTAGCGATGCGCTTGCGTTCGATTGCCGCGCCATTCTCGCCATGCTTGCGGCCGAATGCCGTGCCGGTTTCTTCCGGCGCCGCGAACGGGTCGAAGCCTTCGTTCGTCCAGTCGTGCAGCATGGCCTTGAACGTTGCCATGATGGTCGGCGTTTCGAACGCCTCGGTGTAGTCGACGCCCGCTTCCTTCAGAATGCCGTTGAACGTGCCTGCGTACACATCGACCTTGCCGTAGTGATTGCGCGTGCCGAACACGTGGTCGAAGTTCACCCAGCCGTAGAAGAAGCCCCATGCGACGTCGCGCATCATCGCGCGCAGGAAAGCGTCTGCGGGCACAGCATGCGTGCGCGTCTGCCCCTTTGCGGGCCAGCTGATTTTCACGAAATACTCGTCGCGCTGGAACTCGAATTCACCGAGCTTGAAGCGGCGGTAGCCGGTGACGGCGTCGGGCTCCGTGGAACGCACCGTGTCTGCTGCAAAATCTGCGGGATGGTCGAGGGTATCGAGGGCGGCCATAGCTTGTCTCCTGGTATTCGAATGTCGGCTGTCGAGCGGTCAGTGCAGGCAGATGTCGGCCCACTTCTCCACGGACAGCTCACCGAGAATGGTCTGCACGAGAGCGACGCCCGGCTTGCTTGCGACAAAGCGGTATGCGCAGCCTGCGGGGAGAAGCGCCTGGTGTCCCTTGCGCAGAACCACGTGGCCCATCTTGCGACCGGCAGGTTGCGCTCCGGCGCTTACGGTGCCACGCCCGGACTTCGGCGGATCGTCGAGCTTGATGAATTCGATCTGGACTTCGCCATCCATCTGGATGGTGAATTCGTCGTGAGCACAGGCGAACCACGGCGATACACCTTCGGTCCGGAGCACTTCGATGATGTATTCGAGATTCTTGCCGACGACGACCTTTTCGTAGGGCGCCGACCTGGAGGCCACCTCGAAGATATTCGAGAAGGCGTAGTGACGAGCGCTGCCGCTCGTGATTTCAATGTCGCCTTTTTTGTAGCTATCGAGCGAGCCAAAGACGGTATGGAATGCCGTGTCGGTCATTGCTGTCTCCTGTGTTGAACTGCTTGTCGGGATCAACTCTAGGGGCAATGGCGGGTAGCAACAACCTGCCGGACAGCGACTACGGCATTTGCGATTCGCGAATAATCCCACGTGAATTAGCTGATTACCGAATCCAGCCGCGCTCGAGCAAAGGCACATCCCATGACGGCTCGCTGCCGATATATTCCGCAAGGAACTCAACGAGCGCCTTCACCTTCAATGCCTGACGCTGCGTTGCGGGATAAACAGCGGCAAAGCTCAATGCCGAGAGGTCATAGTCCGTCAAGACAGGCACCAAAGTACCGTTCACCAGCGCTTCGCTTGCAACCAGGGTGGGCAAACAGACAATGCCCCCACCCATAAGCGCATAGTCCCGAAGCAGATGAACAGAATTCGAACGAATCATGCCCGGCAATTCCATCTCGACCACCTCGTCACCGTGCGTCATCGTCCAGCGATTTCGCGAGGGATATCCCGAGTAAAGCGCAGTTGTGTGCTGCAGCAGGTCGGCCGGATGTTGTGGTGCGCCGTGTTTATCGAGATACGACGGCGACGCACAAAAGAGACGGCGAACGGTAAATAACCGACGCTCGATGAGCGACTCGGAAATCGGCGGGAAAATCTGGAACGCGATATCGAAGCCTTCTTCAACCGGGTCGACAACGCGGTCGTTCACGATGATATCGAGCTGGATTCCCGGATAGCGCCGGTTGAACTCGGCCAGTGGCGCGCCGAAATGTCCAAGCGCAAACCCGGGGAGCATCTGGATGCGCAAGCGCCCTGTCGGCGTCGCGCGAAGCTCGCGCATCTGGTCAGTCAATTCATTGACGCGGCCCACGACCTCAGCACACTCGCGATAGAACGCCTCCCCGACCTCCGATAGCCGGACATGGCGCGTGCTACGGTGGAAGAGCGGCGCGTTGACGAACTTCTCGAGTTGCTGGATGCGGTTGGTCACCACGGAACTCGCCACACCAAGCTGTCTTGCCGCTTCGGCGAAGCTGCTCGCCTCCGCCACTCTCACGAATGCCTCGATGCTTAGAAACCGGTCCATGCGGCGCCTTTCCCCTCTGCAAAGTGCCAGTTTATATGGACCAGACTGCTCGCTGCGTCACGCAGAAGACGTCACACTGTCACCAGATTGATGTCAATCTCACATATAGGGCACGTTAGTGCGTGCGCCTTGTGGATTGCCCCTATTGCGTCTGCGCTGATTGCCTCGCGTCGCGACACCAGGCTCGACACAAGCGAAGGTTGGCCCGTGGCGAAGCATTCAGCATCCATCCGTTCAACAAGTGGGCCGACAACCGCGATACATCTGGGGCGGCGTAGAGAAACCGCCGCCGGCTTCGCATCTGAATTACCGCGGCTGCTCGCCTGCAGCGAGTTCCGGTCGCAGGACAGCACTGCGCTGCAGGACGGCCGGCGCGGTTTCCTTGAGAAGCAGGCTGACCACGATGCCGAGGACGACGGCGCACATCGGCAGCCAGAGGATGTTCTGGATACCGAAGTGAGCGGCGACGTATCCGCCCATCGCCGGCGCAATGCCGCCACCGAAGATTTCGCCCACGCCGACGACCGCGCCAATCGACGTCGAGACTAGCCCGATGGGTGCGGCTTCAGTCGCAACCGGTCCGGAGAGCAGCGAGACCAGGCCGAGCGTGAAGAACGACGCGACGAACAGCACAGCGAACAGTGCAAGCGGTTGAGGGCCCAGACCACGGAAAATGTAGAGCATCACAGCGGTTCCCGCGAAGCCCACGACGCTGGCCAAACGGCGGCCGACGAGGTCTGAGAGACCCGGCAATCCGAATTGACCCAGGAAGCCGCCAAAGCCGATCGCGGAGACAACCAGGCCCATTTTCTGGGTGTCGAGCGACAGGTAACCCGTGAGATACAGCGGCAGCAGCGCGCCAAGAACGAACACGCCGGTCATTGCGCAGCACAGCGCAAGCATGGCAACGAGGATGTTCCTGCTCTTGAGCACATGACCCAGCGACGCTGGCGTGTGCTCCGAAGCGACTTCCTTCACCACCTTCGGCTCTCGGATGACGAAGAACATGATCGCTCCGAGGATCAGGCCGGGAATGGCGACGAGACCGAACACCCAGCGCCACGTGACAAAGCTGAGCAGTTGCGTTGCGATGATGGGCGACAGCGCCAAACCGAACAGCGCGAAACCACTTTGCTGCAGGCCGAGATTCAGCCCGCGGCGGCGCGGATGCGATGCGTCTGCCGTTGCAGCGAAGCTCGTTGGGCAGAACGAGCCCTCAGCGACACCCATTAGACCGCGAATGGCGATGAGGCTGAAGAGCCCACCTGCGAGACCGGAGAAACCGGAAAGCAGCGAAAACGCGATGATTGCGGGAATGAGAACTTTCCGGCGGCCCACCTTGTCCGAGATGCCGCCCATCAGGGCAGCGAAGATGCCCCACGAGAGGCCGAGCACTCCGATGCAGTTGCCGACGTCCTGAGCAGTCAGGTTGAGGTCCTTCATGATTGAAGGGAACAGCGGTGCGATGAGCCAGCGGTCCAGACCGACCAGCCCGAAGCCCAGGGCCAGCAGCGTTACCGCCTTCCATTCGTAGGAGGTATCCCACTCGTTTGCTTTCATTTCCGTCTCCGTAACCATTGGCTCGTTGCGCGTGCGCGCGGAGCGCAACGCCAAGGCCGATGCCGATGTTTTCTTGCGTGCGAACTCAATCGCGAGGTGTAGTCGACCGTCTTTTTCAGTGCGAGACGCCCTGCGACTACCCGGCCGACGGCACAAAGATAGGTGCAAGGCTCACTATTGCGGTATGGAAGAACCAGCGAACGCGATATTCGCGAAACGCGAATAATCGGCGCCTTTAAGCGAAAGGCGTTCTCTGGAAAGCACAGTGCGACGAAAGCTGGGACGAAATGGACACGGGATCAGCGTGCCCAGGGGAATCCCTCGTAGACATTGCAGAGGGGGCGCAGCGGTACGCTCATCGGTGAAAATACGTGCGCCAACATTTGAATCCCGCTGCGCAACGCGGGACGGAATGCCAATGCGACCAACCCGCGCTTCGTTCGGGGATCAAACGGGTGGCGAAGGCGATCGAACCGTGTCAGTTGTAGCCCAGGATCGCCGCTGTTTCGACATCGTGTCGATCGAGCGGGTTGCCGGCTAGCAAGACAGTCGGCGGCAGCAGTAAAGAACGGTACGGCAGCGCGAAGGTCGCGCTCGCCTGATTGCCGTTGCGCTGCTTGGTTTCCTGCGCGTGGGTGCTATCGGGGTGGCTCATTGATGCTCCTGCTGGTTGGTGAGTCATTTCAGATGGGTTGCTTCGACGGATGAATGTCGTTTATGTCAGTGCCTGTGCTTCGCTTCAATAACCGGCTTCGGGTGCGTTTCGTGATGACGATCACCGCCAGGACCACGGGCCCTATCGCCAGACCTTCGGCGAGTTCCGGCTGGATCGGCAGACTGAGCACGTGTAGCGCCTTGAAGGCAGCCGCTACCAGCGAAAGCACGTAGTAGGAGATCGCTGCAACGGAGAGACCCTCGACGGCATGCTGCAAATGGAGTTGATTCCGGGCGGTGCGTTCCATGCCGCCGACAGGCGGGTGACATCCCTTTCCTGCGTGAGATTGACTCGCGTGCGCAACAGATCGACCGCACGCGCAATACGGGCCGCGAGTACCTCGTGGCGTGCCCAGACGCTGCGACAGGTTTCCATCGCAGGTGCAAAGCGGCGTTCCATAAACTCCTGGATCGTGGGCATGCCCTCAATACGTTCTTCACGCAACTCGTGAATTCTCGCCAGAACCAGTTTCTCGTAAGCGTGTGATGCGCTAAAGCGCGAGCTCGAGCCCGCCAATGATTCGACGCGAACCGCAAGGTGCGTGAGTTTGACAAGTAGTTTCGAGTCATCGCCTTCCGCTCCCTCTGCGTCCATGCCCTGCATGAGCGCCTGAAGCGAAATATGAATTTCGTCCAGTTCGCGGCTCATCCGGCGTGCGACCGGCAGTGCCAGAAGCGCCATCATCCGGTACGTTTCAATTTCGTATAGCCGCTGCAACAGTCGGCCGCCCTGCTCCTCGCGAAAGCCGTCATCGAGGACGAGAAAGCGCGTGAAGCCATCGGGTCGCACGCACCAGTCGCAAAACGCCTGGCCCCCGCCGAGCACATCGCTTCCGACGAGAATCGGTCCATCGATCCAGTGGCGTACCGCGCCACGTGCCACACGCGCTGCTTCACCCGTGAGCAGTTCCATGCGTGACGCGACGAGCCGGCTGCCGGCGAGTTGCGCAAACCAGTTCGCAGGAATGCCCTGAATGGCGATGTCATCGAATAATGCTTTGTCGCGGCGGGGGCTGACGAACGTAAACGTGGAGAACTCGGCATGGCGCTCCCACTTGAGCTGCCATCCGCTCGGTGATTGAAAGGAATAGTGGGTCGCGCCTTCTGCCGGAACCGGGATTTTCGTGTCCCTGCACAACGTCTGCAATAGCGCGTCGTGTAACCACGGCTTGTGCTCGGTGAAGACCGCATAGTGAATGAGCGAAACGGATTCGGCCAGCTTTAGAAACGGCCGGGCGTGCAGTTCTGCAGCCAGGGCGGCGCGTAACGGATGGTCCAGGTATTCCGGGGTCGTCGTTTTCACGATGCTATTCACGCAGTGAGAGCGATGCTTCGATAACGAGGCAGGCAAGAAACTATGGCGGAAGTGCAGCAACAAGCAAAGCTCGTAGTTTTGATCGATATCTTCAGTTTTTCTGATGGATAGAGACAGCGCACGTGAAGATCGATACACGTGACAAGTGCGATCGGCAAACCGTCATTCGAACTGCGCTGCACGATGCGGCTTTCAATTGGAGGGTTGTGGGCCTGCGCGATCGCGTGAGGCGCCCTCGGCTAACCTGTTAGCAGAACATGTGTTGACGATCTGCGCGCTGCGCCGGCGTGCGGCGCAGCGCCAACGCTGGCTCAGCGCGCGGCAGCCTTCGCAACTGCCGCGTTCGCCGAAGCCACCGCCGTCATGTTGATGATGCGTCGCACCGTCGCCGCAGGCGTGAGGATGTGCACCGGCTTCGACGCGCCCAGCAGGAATGGGCCGACCGTCACGCCTTCGCCGCCAATCACCTTCAGCAGGTTGTACGCGATGTTGGCCGCTTCCACGTTCGGCATGATCAGCAGGTTCGCTTCGCCCGTGAGCGTCGTGCCCGGGAACGACTGCTTGCGGATCAGCTCGGAGAGCGCCGCGTCGCCATGCATTTCGCCGTCCACTTCCAGTTGCGGCGCACGCGCGGCGATCAGCTCGCGCGCGGCCTGCATGCGCTGCGACGTCGACGAACGCACGCTGCCGAAGTTCGACGAAGAAAGCAGCGCGACCTTCGGCGTGATGCCGAACTTTTCGATCTCGCGCGCGGCGAGGATCGTCATGTCGGCGAGCTGCTCGGCGCTCGGCACTTCGTTCACGTAGGTGTCGCTGATGAAGATGTTGCGCCCCGGCAGCATCAGCAGGTTCATCGCAGCATAGTTCTCGGCCTCCTTCGCGCCGCCGAACACCTGTTCGATGAACTTGAGGTGATAGTCGAAGCTGTTCAGCAGACCGCAGATCATGCCGTCGGCGTCGCCCAGATGCACGAGGGTCGCGCCGATCAGCGTGTTGAACTTGCGCATCGACGCCTTCGCGACCTCGGGCGTGATGCCCTGGCGCGCGCCGAGTTCGTGGTACGCCTGCCAGCCCTTCTGGAAACGCGGATCGTCTTCGGGATCGACGATCTCGAAGTCGGTGCCCGGACGCAGCTTCGAGCCCATCTTCTTCAGGCGCATTTCCACGACCGACGGACGGCCCACGATGATGGGCCTGGCGATCTTCTCGTTGAGCACGAACTGCGCGGCGCGCAGCACGCGCTCGTCCTCGCCCTCGGCGAACACGATGCGCGCGCACTTCGCCTTCGCCGCCGCGAACACCGGACGCATCACCATGCCCGAGCGGTAGACCGTCGCGCCAAGCTGCTCGCGGTAGGCTTCCATGTCCTGGATCGGGCGCGTGGCCACGCCCGAATCCATCGCGGCCTGCGCCACGGCCGGTGCGATCTTGATGATGAGGCGCGGATCGAACGGCTTCGGAATCAGGTACTCCGGGCCGAATTCGAGCGTGTGGCCTTCATAGGCCTTCGCGACTTCGTCGCCCTGGTCGGTTTCCTCGGCCAGCTCCGCGATCGCGCGCACGCATGCGAGCTTCATCTCTTCCGTGATGGTCGTCGCGCCCACGTCCAGCGCGCCACGGAAGATGAACGGGAAGCACAGCACGTTGTTGACCTGGTTCGGATAATCCGAACGGCCCGTGGCGATGATCGCGTCCGGGCGCACCTTCTTCGCTTCTTCGGGGCGGATTTCCGGCTCGGGGTTGGCGAGTGCGAGGATCAACGGCCTGTCGCCCATCTCCTTGACCATCTCGGGCTTGAGCACGCCGGCGCTGGAGCAGCCGAGGAACACGTCGGCGGCCTTGATCGCATCGCCGAGCGTGCGCGCATCGGTGTTGGCAGCGTAGCGCGCCTTCGACGGATCGAGATTGCCGCGGCCTTCGTAGATCACGCCCTTCGAGTCGGCAACGAGGATGTTCTCCTTCTTGAGACCGAGCTTCACGAGCAGGTCGAGACACGCGATCGCTGCCGCGCCCGCGCCCGAACACACTAGCTTCACGCTGCCCAGATCCTTGCCCACGACCTTCAGGCCGTTGAGGATCGCCGCCGACGCGATGATCGCCGTGCCGTGCTGGTCGTCGTGGAAGACCGGGATCTTCATGCGCTCGCGCAGCTTCTGCTCGATATAGAAGCACTCGGGCGCCTTGATGTCCTCGAGGTTGATGCCGCCGAGCGTCGGTTCGAGCATGGCGATGGCGTCGACGAGCTTGTCCGGGTCCAGTTCGTCGAGCTCGATGTCGAACACGTCGATGCCGGCGAACTTCTTGAACAGGCAGCCCTTGCCTTCCATCACCGGCTTCGCTGCGAGCGGGCCGATATTGCCGAGGCCGAGCACGGCCGTGCCATTCGTCACGACGCCGACGAGGTTGGCGCGCGAGGTGTATTTCTGCGCATCGAGCGGGTCTGCGTGGATCGCCTCGCAAGCGGCTGCAACGCCGGGCGAGTAGGCAAGCGAAAGATCGACCTGGTTCGAGAGCGGTTTGGTCGGCGTGACCGAGATCTTGCCGGGCTTCGGATTCTGGTGATACGCGAGCGCGCTTTGCTTCAGTTGTTCGTCCATGGATACCTGCTTACTTGATAAGTTGTCCTGCCATCCTGTGGCATGAATCTATTCGGCTGCGTCACGGATTGGTGCGAAGGCATTCAAATCAACGTGGCCTTCGTCACCCACGTCATTGCGCCCAGCCTGTCCACCATCGCGCCCAGCGCGGCGGACGGAGCGCGAACGAATGAAATGGTGATATCCGCATAGCCGTCAACCTGTTCCGTCGAGATCTTCACGTTCCCGATCTCCCTGGCAAACGGCATCAGCACCTGCCAGAGTGCGGCGACCCTCAGCGAGTGCGTCGCTGCGCGAACGTTGAGTTGCGGCTGACTGAAGGCCAGCGGCTCCGGAGCATGATGTGTCATCGTGTAGCGTTTAAAAGATCATTAACTGTGTGCGCGACGATTCAATGCCGGTTGATCCGTCGAGCGATGCAATGGTCGTCGAGCTTCGAGGCACGTCGCCCGTTGGACCGATTCGGTTCCCTTCAGCGTAACGGTGCATCGCGCAAAGCGTTAGCGGCAATGCTCGCGCCGGATTCTGCGTGGTCCGTAGCGTGCTGCCTGAGGTTGCCCAGTAGCCGCGCCCGACGTCGTTCGCGCCTGTAGTGAGCGATCGCCGCGGGTAAAGCAACGGCGAGTGTCGATACGCCGATCGCGAGACCGATCCATGTTTCTTCGCCCATGCCATTCCCCATGATGAAGCACCATGGCGATTTCCCGCTGCCACGAAGACGGGAATACGCGTAGTGGTGAAGCGAGCAAAACACCGAAAAATGCGGCCTGGCTTCCGTGAGTGGCCTCCAGCGCCGCCGGTCCTTATTGCATGTGCTGGCCGCCGTTAATGGCAATATTCGCGCCGGTCACGAAACCGGCTTCCTCGGAGCACAGGTAGGCCACGAGGCCTGCCACCTCCTCCGGCTTGCCGAGGCGGCCAGCCGGAATCTGCGGCAGGATCTTCGTGTCGAGGATTTCCTGTGGGATCGCGGTCACCATCTTCGTGGCCAGATAACCCGGTGAAATGGTGTTCACGGTCACGCCCTTGCGCGCCACTTCCAGCGCCAGCGATTTCGTGAAGCCGTGCATGCCGGCCTTCGCCGCCGCATAGTTGGTTTGACCGACCGAACCCTTCGAGCCGTTCACCGACGAAATATTGATGATGCGGCCCCACCCCCGCTCGACCATGCCGTCGCACAGCGGCTTCGAGATATTGAAGATCGAGTCGAGATTGGTGCGCAGCACGGCGTCCCAGTTGACCTTGTCGAGCTTGCGGAACGTCATGTCGCGCGTGATCCCCGCGTTGTTCACGAGAATATCGACAGGCCCGATCTCGCTCTGGATCTTTGCCGCGCCGCGCTGGCACGAATCGTAATCGGCTACGTCCATGCCATATGCATGAAACTCGCGGTCCGTTTCTTTCATCCGGGCGAGCCAGTCCTTCGCCCCCGCGTTATCCGGCGAATGCGTCACGACGACGCGATAGCCCGCATCGTGAAGCTTCACGCTGATGGCCTCGCCAAGGCCCCCCATACCGCCCGTTACCAATGCAATACGATTAGTCATCCTATATACCTGCGAGAGTTCTATGTAAAAGAGTCTGTGGCGGCGGCATCGCCTGCGTAGATTGACGCCACATTCGCCGTTGTCCTGCTTCCTCTTTCCACCCAAGACGAAGGCAAGACTGAGACCGCGCGGCTTCTAGTCAGCTTTTAATATTGCGCGTGGTTGCTGCTACTGACGGCTCGCCGTTGCTTGCGCACGGCGAGCCGCTTACTACCCGGTTACTGCTCTGCTTGCTGCCTCGAAAAGAGGATCGAGCAGAGTCAATCGGCTATCAATCGGCTATGAAGCGCCTGTCAAGCGCGCTCGAGCGCGAGCGCCACGCCCATGCCGCCGCCGATGCACAGCGAGGCCAGACCGCGCTTCGCGTCGCGGCGCTGCATTTCGTGCAGCAGCGTCACGAGAATGCGGCAGCCCGACGCGCCGATCGGGTGACCGATCGCAATCGCCCCGCCGTTCACGTTGATCTTCGACGTGTCCCAGCCCATCTGCTTGTTCACCGCGAGCGCCTGCGCCGCGAACGCCTCGTTGATCTCCATCAGATCAAGATCGTTCACCGTCCAGCCCGCGCGCTCCAGACAGCGCGTCGACGCCGGCACCGGGCCCATGCCCATCACCTTCGGGTCCACCCCGCCGCTCGCGTACGCCTTGATGCGCGCGAGCGGCGTGAGCCCCAGCGCCTCGGCCTTCTTCGCCGACATCACCACGACCGCCGCCGCGCCGTCGTTGATGCCCGAGGCGTTGGCCGCCGTCACCGTGCCTTCCTTCGAGAACGCGGGCTTCAGCCCCGCGAGCGAGTCGGCCGTCACACCGTGGCGCACGAACTCGTCGGTGGCGAACTGCAGCGGCTCGCCCTTGCGCTGCGGAATCGCCACCGGCACGATCTCGGCGTCGAAGCGCCCCGCCTTCTGCGCGGCTTCGGCCTTGTTCTGCGAGAGCGCCGCGAAGGCATCCTGCTCTTCGCGCGTGATGCCGTATTCCTTCGCGACGTTTTCCGCCGTCACGCCCATGTGGTACTGGTTGTAGACGTCCCACAGGCCGTCCACGATCATGCTGTCGATGAGCTTCGCGTCGCCCATGCGGAACCCGTCACGCGAGCCCGGCAGCACGTGCGGCGCCGCGCTCATGTTCTCCTGGCCGCCGGCCACCACGATCTCCGAGTCGCCCGCGATGACCGCGTTGGCCGCGAGCATCACCGCCTTCAGGCCCGAGCCGCACACCTTGTTGATCGTCATCGCGGGAACCGCCGTGGGCAGGCCCGCCTTGATCGACGCCTGGCGCGCCGCGTTCTGGCCCGAACCGGCCGTGAGCACCTGGCCCATGATCACGTCGCTCACCTGCCCGGGGCTCACGCCCGCGCGCTCGAGCGCCGCCTTGATGACGATCGCGCCCAGGTCGGGCGCCGCCACCTTCGCCAGCGAACCGCCGAATTTGCCTACCGCCGTGCGTGCGGCCGAAACGATCACAATGTCAGTCATTTCACAGTCCTAAAGTTACTGTTACTCGTTAAAGTCTTTTCATCGCTGCGCCACAGCCCTGCGGCACCGGATGCTGGCCGTCCACGGCGTCTTGAGTCTGTTCGATCTACGCGCGCTGCATGAGGTAGCGCCCCGACGGCTTCGATCACCAGGCGGGCGATCCTGCGTTCGCACGAAGCATCTGCAAGTTTGCCGTGATGCTGCGAGATGCCCGATAGCAGGCCGCGAAGAGCCCGGGCAGCGGGTTGGCTTTCCACGCCTCGGAGCAAAAAGCGGCGATCGGCAAGTTCGGTTCCGGTTGCTCTGACGATAAAGCCGCTATCGGACCGGCTCACCGGCTCCCACGTCTGCAGAAAGTAGCGGCTTGCCGGCGCCATGGCGATGGCGGGCGAGCTATATCAGTGGGGCGGAGCGGCACAGGGCCTGGTTTCGCTACCCGATTACCGTTGCCGGGTAACCGCCTCTTGTGTGGCCCTTTGCGGAACCGCAGCGCTGGCAGCGTCGATATCGTCCTGCGCTGCGACCGGTGACCGCGTTCTGCGCGTGCGCAGCGTATCCGCGGCTGTCGAGAACGTCGATTTGCCCCCCTCACCAGGCGCTCCCGAATCTGCCGGTGCGCTACTGAAAACGCCGGCCGACGATTCCTGGACACGCTTGTTGATCCGCTCGTATTGCACCTGGGCGACCTTTGCGCATTCGGTCTGGGTTCTGGTGGCAATCTCGAATAGCTGACGGCTATACGACGCGACCATTTCTTCAGTCTGTTGCGCCGCGCCCCGCTGCCAATTCGCCGGTCCCGCCAATGCTGCCCGTGCAACCTGCACATTGAGCACCGCTGCCGAGTGCAACCCATCGACTGCCGGCTTCATCAGAGCGAAAATCGCTTGAAAACCGGACTTGCAATTGTCTACATACTCTTCAGGTTCTGGTACGGTCATGTGTTCTACAATGATTAGCAATACGAACGACCGTAATAAAGCGGCTTCGCTGCAAATTAAAACGTAAGCGGCTCGGTGATGTAATTCAGGACTAGCCGCCTAATTAGAGAGTTCATTCTAAAGCACAGATTTGACAATTTGACGCACTCTGGATCGGGGAAAACCCCTGGTTCATGCGTTTTGAGTCGATTTTTGCGGGCTGAGTCACGAACGTTCGATCTGTTTGGCGCTGAGAGCGTGCAAGCGATTTCGGCTCTTTTCCAGGCACTCGGCAATGCCCGGCAGGTTCATCGGAACCGACCCGGCATTCGTCCAGCTTGAATGTTCGTTTAACCTGCTTTCGCCAACCAGGCCGGAGGACGCTTTTCAAAAAAGGCGGCAAAGCCCTCCTTCGCTTCCTCCGTCGCCCGAACTCGTGCGATTGTCCGGGCTGCAAGATCGTGAAATGTGGCCGAGAGCGGGTAGTCACCCACCCGTTCGAAAAACGCCTTGATTTCACGGAGCGCTTCCGGCCCGTTTGCCGTGAGCTCAGAAATCGTCTTGTCGATGGCCGAGTCGAGATCCTCTATCGCGACTGCCTGATGGACCAGGCCGATCGTGACCGCTTCGTGTGCGGCAAGCTGGGTCGCCGTCAACGCCAGCCGCCGTGCCTGGCGCTGCCCGACCGCCTCGACAAGATACGGTCCAATCACGGCGGGCAGGATGCCGAAGCGGGCTTCGCTGACCGAGAAGCGCGCATTGTCACTTGAAATGACGATATCGTTGGCTGCGCACAGACCGACTCCGCCGCCGAACGCATGCCCATGAACCCGCGCAACGGTCGGCTTGGCACAACCCCGAATGGCTTGCATCATGTCCGCGAACCGCCTGGCATCGCGGAGGTTTTCCTGCGCGGCGTTGCGACTCGCGCGCTGCATCCATTGCAAGTCGGCCCCTGCACAGAACGCGCGGCCGCTCGACCGAAGCAATACGACTCGAGCGTCCGGCGCGGACGAAAGGCTGGTATAGGCCTCAGTCAGCTCTGCGATCATGGTTTCGTCGAACGCGTTCAACACCGATTCGCGCGCAAGCGAGACGGTCGCTATACCTTTTTCATCGATGTGAACACTGATCGTCTTGAAGTGCTGATTCATTTTTATACGGTTTCCTGAGGAGTTTGGCAGGCTGTGGGTCAATCCGCCTTTCGCAAATCAATCACCCGCTTCGCCTTGCCCGTTACCGACGTTGCGATCTCCCCTGCATTGGTCACCGTCACAGCCGTCGTAATACCGATGATCGTCTTGACGCGGTGTTGCAGTTCCTTTGCCAACTGCTGCCGGTCAGAATCCGTCAGTTCGGCGCAAATCTCACTGCGCGCCTCAACGGCCACCGCCAAGGAATCCATGTGTCCCTGCCGCGACACGGTCAGTTGGTACTGGCCACTCAGACGGGGGATTGCCAGCACAAGCTCCTCAATCTGGCTCGGAAAGACATTCACGCCTCGAATGATCAGCATGTCGTCCGAGCGCCCCGAGATCTTCGCAAGCCTGCGCATTGAACGGGACGTGGGCGGCAGCAGCCTGGTCAGGTCCCGGGTGCGATACCGGATCATGGGCATGGCCTCTTTCGACAACGAAGTAAAGACCAGCTCGCCTTCGCTGCCATCGGGCAAGACTTCACCCGTCTCCGGGTTGATGATTTCCGGGTAGAAGTGGTCCTCCCAGATGGTCGGGCCGTCCTTGCTTTCAATGCACTCGGAAGCAACGCCCGGCCCCATCATCTCGGACAGACCATAGATGTCGATTGCCTGGATGCCGGCTCGCGCCTCGATCTCAGCGCGCAGGCCTTGCGACCACGGTTCCGCGCCAAAGATGCCGACCTGCAGCGACGACTGGGCGGGGTCCATGCCCTGTCGTGCCATTTCGTCGATCAGGTTCAGCATGTATGACGGCGTGACCATGATGATCGACGGCTCGAAATCGCGAATCAGCTGGACCTGCTTTTCCGTCTGCCCGCCCGAGACCGGCACTACCGTGCAACCGAGGCGTTCCGCGCCGTAGTGGATCCCAAGCCCGCCAGTAAACAGCCCGTATCCGAACGCGTTGTGCAACGTGTCGCCGGGTCTGCCGCCCGCCGCCCGAATCGAGCGGGCAGTGACATTGGCCCAGGTGTCTATGTCGCCAGCGGTATAGCCCACCACTGTAGGTTTTCCCGTTGTCCCGCTCGACGCGTGAATTCGCACAACCTTGTTCTTCGGAACGGCAAAGAGGCCGAACGGATAGTTGTCGCGCAGGTCCTTCTTGGACGTTGTCGGGAACTTCGCGAGGTCGGAGAGCGCCTTCAGGTCGTCAGGATGCACGCCTGCGGCGTCGAACGCCTGGCGGTAGTGCGCAACGTTTTCATATGCATGCCGAACCGACCATTGGAGGCGCTTGAGTTGCAGCGCCGAAAGCTCGTCACGGCTTGCCGTTTCGATCGGTTCGAGTTCGCCCGGTTGAGGAATTGGTTGAACCACAGTTGTCTCCAGAAATGACAGTTCGAAACGTTCACGCAACAGCGACTTGCGCGTTGCTGTAAATCGGCAGCCCACCCCAGCGGTGTGCGGACAGCAGCGGCGAGATCCTGTAGCGTTCTTCGCCATAATGTTCCGCGAGATTCGTCAGAACACGATGGAAGAGTTCCACACCGGCTTCATCGGCCCATTTGAGCGGCCCGACCGGATAGTTGACGCCTTTCTCCATGGCGAGGTCGAGATCCTGTGCTGAACATACGCCTTGATTGACCGCATCTGCCGCTTCGTTCGCAAGCATCGCGACCGTGCGCATCACCGCGAGTCCCGCAATATCTTTCATCGGAACCACCTCGTAGTTGCAGCGCTGAAGAGCACCGACAACAGCCTGATAGGCCCGTTCGTTACAGCGCATCGAACGACTCACCGCGACCATCTTTGTCGAGAAGTAGTCTCGAGCGAAGTCGACGAGGACCACACTGTCTCTTCCGATGTCCGCTGCGCGCCTGGTCGCCGTATGGCCATCAGTCTGCATCAGCACAGCGCCATCGATTTCAGCAATCACGCCTGCCTCGGTCGAGCGCTCGTGGGACATCGGCAACCCGGCGGCGAGCAACCGATCCTGCAAGCGGGCACCCGGTGCCGACGGCGGCCCGAGCCGGATCGTCGCGGGTTCGTTCGCAGGTGGCTCAATGTACGCGCGGGCTTTGACGGCATCTGACGAGTAGTCGAAAAAGCCTTTGCCGCTCTTGCGGCCGAGAAATCCGCCATCCACCAACTCGCGTTGCACGATAGACGGGGTGAACCTGCGATCACCAAACATGGCCTGAAACACCGATTCGGTCACCGCAAAATTGACATCATGCCCAATGAGGTCCATCAGTTCGAACGGGCCCATGCGGAACTGACCGGCCTCGCGCATGACCGCATCAATCGAAGCGGCATCGGCAGCCTGCTCGACCAGCACACGCAGACCTTCCGCGTAGAAGGGGCGCGCGACGCGGTTGACGATGAAGCCCGGCGTGCTCTTGGCATGTACAGGCACTTTCCCCCAGCTGGCAGCCGTCGCGTAGACCTGGTCCGCGACTCGCTTGAGCGTGGCCAGCCCGCTCACCACTTCGACGAGCGCCATCAGGGGTGCCGGATTGAAGAAGTGCATGCCCACCACACGCTCGGGCTTTCGGAGCGCGGCGCCAATCGCCGTGATGGATATCGACGAGGTATTCGTCGCGAGGATGCAGGTGTCGCTCACGCAGCGCTCGAGCTCGGCGAATACCCTTTGCTTGATTTCAAGCTTTTCCGCGATGGCTTCAACGACCAGACCGACCTCCCGGAAACCCGACAGGTCGGGCGCAGCCGACAGCCGGTCGATCGCGGCGTTCGCATCTGCCACGCCCAGTCGGCCCTTCTCGGCGAGCTTGCGCAAAGCCGCAGCGATGGAAACCAGTGCCTTGTCTACGGCAGCCGGATTCACGTCGTACACGATCACGCGATGCCCCGCCGTAGCGGCAATCTGTGCGATTCCGGCGCCCATGGCCCCTGCGCCGACGATGCCTACGGGCACCGATTTCGCCAATCCAACAGACATGTCTACGGCTCCCTCAAATTCGTTCGATGGCGATCGCAATACCCTGACCCACGCCAATACACATTGTGCAAAGAGCCAGGCGTCCATTACTGCGTTCAAGCTGGTACATCGCTGTCGTCACAAGCCGCGCACCGGAGGCTCCCAAGGGATGCCCCAATGCAATGGCACCACCGTTCGGGTTCACGCGCGGATCATCCTCGGCCAAGCCGAGTTGCCTGAGCACGGCAATCCCCTGAGAGGCGAAAGCCTCGTTCAACTCGATGACGTCGAACTGGTCGAGCTTGAGTCCCAAGCGTTTGAGAAGCTTGATGGACGCCGGTGCGGGTCCGATGCCCATGATTCGCGGTTCCACGCCAGCGGTCGCCATCCCCAGCACACGCGCCCGGGGCTTGAGGCCGTTCAACTTCGCCGCTTCCTCACTCGCGAGAATCAAGGCGCAGGCGCCGTCATTCACGCCCGATGCGTTGCCTGCGGTGACGCTACCGTCCGGACGTACGACACCCTTGAGTTTGGCCAGTGCGTCGAGCGACGTTTCACGCGGATGCTCGTCCTTGTCCACCACGATGGGATCCCCTTTGCGCTGCGCAATCTCGACGGGGACAATTTCCTGCGCCAGCGTACCGTCGGCCTGAGCGCGTGCGGCTCGCTGCTGGCTGCGCAGCGCGAAAGCATCCTGATCTTCGCGGCTTACCGAGAAGTCCATTGCGACGTTTTCGGCAGTCTCAGGCATCGAGTCGACGCCGTAACGCTCTTTCATCAGCCGATTGACGAAACGCCAACCAATGGTCGTATCGAAAATTTCTGCGGAACGTGAAAACGCGCCCGTCGCTTTCCCGGTCACGAATGGAGCGCGGGTCATGCTCTCAACGCCCCCCGCGAGGTACAACTCTCCGTCCCCTGCTCGAATGGCGCGAGCGGCACTGCCCACCGCGTCCATCCCTGAGCCGCAAAGCCGGTTGATCGTCGAGCCCGGAACGCCGATTGGCAGCCCGGCGAGCAACGCCGACATCCTCGCCACGTTCCGGTTGTCTTCGCCAGCCTGGTTCGCGCAGCCGTACAAAACGTCGGCGACCTGTTCCCAGTCGACAGCCGGATTGCGCGCCATCAGTGCGCGAAGGGGGACGGCGCCCAGGTCGTCTGCCCGCACGTCCTTCAGTACACCTCCATAACGTCCGAAAGGAGTGCGAACGGCATCACAAATAAATGCTTCTTTCATGGTTATTTCCAGTAATGTTAGTGAACGGTCAGTCTTCGGCGCCGCGCGCAACCTGCGTGGCCCAGTTAGCTATCTGCAGAATCGCGCGCTTGAACGTGACGCCGGCTTTGGACTACACGGAATCGATTGGCGACGAAGGCTGCGTCCGTCAGCGATGCGTTCGCAGCAGGGTTACCGCCGGTGGCATGAAAGTCGGAGAACGCGGCCGACTGGTTGACGAATACGCCGCCAGTCAGGTTGATGGACAGCGCCACCCTTCCCTCAACCGACGCCTCGATTGCGTTCTCGACCACGGCTTCGTCCGTGCTGTAGACAGAGAGCGTCAGGGCCCCCTTTGAGGCGGCCGCGTTTTCCGCAATCTCAAGCGACTGCTCCGTTGAATCCGTAGCGACGATGAACGAGATCGGGCCGAACCATTCCTTCAAATACTTTTGCTCGTCGCTGGCATCGAGCTTCGTGATGATGGGCGTCCGTACCACCGCCTCGGGGTAAGACGGATGGGAGATGGCGCGACTATCCAAAAGGACCTCGCCACAACCACGCGCACTTTCGATTCGCTCGAGGATCCCGGAGTTCTGGATGGCGCCGGTGAGTTCGACGGCCTTTGCAGGATCACCGAGCAGTTTTTCGACGGCCTGCTGGATGGCACCGGCGACTTCGTCAAAGGAGATGCGGCCATCGGCTGTCTGGATGCCGTCCTTCGGGACATAAATATTCTGAGGTGCCGTGCACATCTGCCCGGAGTACAAAGACAGTGAAAAGGCAATGTTACGCGCCGCACTTTTCATGTCCTCGACCGAGTCGATCACAATCTGATTGACGCCGGCCTTTTCCGTGTAGACCTGCGCCTGAAGCGCATGCTGCTCAATCCATTCACCGTTGGACGTGCTCCCGGTGAAATCAACAATCCTGATTTCCGGACGGACGACCAGCTTCTGCATGAACTCGCCATCGCCCGGGTCGGTCGCAAGCAACGTCACCACATTCGGGTCGAACCCAGCCTCGCCCAGTACCTCGCGCGCAACTCGAACCGTAATGGCGAGCGGCAAGATGGCAGCCGGATGTGGCTTGACGATTACCGCATTCCCCGTCGCGAGATCCGCGAAAAGCCCGGGGTAGCTGTTCCAGGTCGGGAACGTGCAGCAGCCAATCACGAGGCCGATACCGCGCGGCACAATCGTGAAGCGCTTCTCCATGGACAATGGAGGGTTCTTGCCCTGAGGCTTTTCCCAGTAGGCTGTCTCCGGGATATCCTTTAGCTCGTCCCAGGCGTAAGCAACCGCTTCGAGCGCGCGGTCTTGAGCGTGCGGGCCACCCGCCTGAAATGCCATCATGAACGCCTGCCCCGTTGTGTGCATCACGCTATGCGCGATCTCGAAGCTCCTTGTGTTCAGCCGGGTGAGAATTTCGAGACACACGCCTGCCCATGCGGCCGGGCCGGCCCGGCGCCAGGTTCCCTGCGCCAAACTCGCCGCCTGCAAGAGTACGTCAGCATTGGCTTTGGGATAGGTAACGGATAGCGGGAACCCAAACGGCGATGCCTCTTTGCCAACCTTGCCTTCTGTACCAGGCTGGTCAACATCGAAATGATTGTTCAACAACGCCTTGAAAGCCGCCTCACCTTCGCTCGCTGCATGCTCGCCATAGACGCGCGGACTCGGCATCTCATTGAACGGGGACCAATATCCACGTTCCCGGATTGCTTTCAGCGCCGTGGAAAGCGTCGCCTCATGCTTTGTAAAGAGGGGATGTGTCATGAAATTCACCTTGTAGGCACACTGCGAGGGCTGAGCGTCAAACTTCGTCGTAGCTGACAACGACACGCTCGCTCACCGGATGGCACTGGCAAGTCAGCACGAAGCCGTCTTTTACTTCCTGCTCTTCGAGCGTGTAGTTCTTGTCCATTTTCACCTCGCCTTCGAGCACCTTCGCGCGGCAGGTGCAGCACACGCCGCCCTTGCAGGCGTACGGCAGCGCGA
>NZ_JAYMRY010000064.1:0-21838 GCF_038900695.1 Paraburkholderia sp. JHI2823
GACTCTTGATACTTTTGCTGTTCCGGCTTCGCCCCGAAAGGCAAGGCCGGGTCGCCACCGCATCAAGCGCCCACACTTATCGGCTGTAAATTTTTAAAGATCGTTCGCGAAAGCGCCGTTAAAACTACCTGACTACCGGCTTCTTTCTGCGTTGCTGCGTCAGCAGCAGAGAAACGAGATTATGAAGACTCTTTCCCGCTTCGTCAACTGCTTTTTTTCGCTTACCGCCTGAAAAAGCCGCCGACTTCGCGTGCCGCCGGTTTCCGCGGCGGCCTTCGCATCCCGGACATCAGAGACATCGAGCTGCGAAGGGGGCGAATCTTAACGCCGCAGCCGACGCCACGCAAGGGGATGCGCTAAATAAATTCGACCGCCGTTTCCGGCGATCGAATTCGCTGCCCGTCTCTGTCACTTGTTCTTGAACGCGGGCTTGCGCTTCTCGACGAACGCGGCCATCCCTTCCTTTTGGTCTTCCGTCGCAAAAAGCGAGTGGAACATCCGGCGCTCGAAGTGCACTCCCTCCGCAAGCGTAGTCTCGTAGGCGCGGTTCACCGACTCCTTCGCCATCATCACCGCAGGCAAAGAGAACTCGCAGATGGTTGCCGCCGCCGCAAGCGTCTCGTTCAGCAGATCCGCCGCCGGAATGACGCGCGACACGAGCCCCGCGCGCTCCGCCTCCTCCGCCCCCATCATCCGCGCCGTCAGGCATAGATCCATTGCCTTTGCCTTCGACACCGCGCGTGGCAAACGCTGCGTGCCGCCCGCACCCGGAATCACGCCCAACTTGATCTCGGGCTGGCCGAACTTCGCCGTGTCCGCTGCGAAGATCATGTCGCACATCATGGCCAGCTCGCAACCGCCACCCAGCGCGAAACCCGCGACAGCCGCAATGATCGGCTTGCGGATCGTGCGGATCGTCTCCCAGTTGCGCGTGATGTAGTCACCCTTGTACACATCCATGAAGGTGTAGGTCGCCATCATGCCGATGTCCGCGCCGGCAGCGAACGCTTTTTCGCTGCCCGTAATGACGATCGCACCAATGCCCTCATCGGCGTCGAACGCCTTGAGCGCCGTGCCCAGCTCGTCCATAAGCGCATCGTTCAGTGCGTTGAGCGCCTTCGGCCGGTTCAAGGTGATCAGTCCGACCTTGCCATGCGTCTCGACCAGGATGTTTTCGTACCCCATAACTCCTCCTTCCATGTAAGGAAAATCCCCAAGAAAAATCTTTCACGCCGATCTTTGACTAATGCTAACATTTGCCAACCAACCGGTCGGTCAATTAATTGACACGGGCCCTTTCCCACCTCTCAATCAATGTTTCGCCATGACACATTCGTTGTTCGCCAAGCATGAGGGCGCGCTTCAAAAAGCGCTTGCCGCCATCGAGACCCGCGGCTACTGGAGCCCGTTCGCCGAAATGCCGAGTCCCAAAGTGTACGGGGAATCCGCTAGCGCAGACGGCGAAGCCGCGTTCAAAGCCCACTTGAATCGCACCTTCGAACTCGACCAGCCTTCGACCGGCGAAACCGTCGGCAGCGAGGCCTCACCGTTCGGTTTCACGCTCGGCGCGCGCTATCCGAAGTCGACCCCGGATCAGTTGATCGAAGCTGCCCAGAAAGCCCAGCGCGACTGGCGCGCGGCCGGCCCGCAAGCGTGGGCTGGCGTGAGCCTCGAGATTCTCGAACGCCTGAATCGTGCGAGCTTCGAAATCGCCTTCAGCGTGATGCATACGACCGGCCAGGCATTCATGATGGCCTTCCAGGCCGGCGGCCCGCATGCCCAGGACCGCGCGCTGGAAGCTGTCGCCTACGCATACGACCAGCTGCGCCGCATCCCTGCCGACGCGCACTGGGAAAAGCCACAGGGCAAGAACCCGCCGCTCGCGATGCACAAGCGGTTCACCATCGTGCCGCGCGGCACCGGCCTCGTACTAGGCTGCTGCACGTTCCCGACCTGGAACGGCTACCCCGGCCTCTTCGCCGATCTGGCGACCGGCAACACCGTCATCGTCAAACCGCACCCGGGCGCGATCCTGCCGCTCGCGATCACGGTGCGTATCGCGCGTGACGTGCTGCGCGAAGCTGGCTTCGATCCCAACGTCGTGACGCTGCTCGCCACCGATCCGAACGACGGTGCGCTCGTGCAGCAGCTCGCGCTGCGCCCCGAGATCAAGCTGATCGACTTCACGGGCAGCACGCAAAACGGCGACTGGCTCGAGCGCAATGCACACCAGGCGCAGGTCTACACCGAGAAGGCCGGCGTGAACCAGATCGTGATCGACTCTGTCGACGACCTGAAGGCCGCCGCGCGCAACATCGCGTTCTCGCTCTCCCTCTATTCGGGCCAGATGTGCACGGCCCCCCAGAACATCTACGTGCCGCGCGACGGTATCCGCACCGCCGAAGGCCACGTGAGCTTCGAGACGGTCGCTCAGGCGATTGCCGGCGCCGTGCAGAAGTTCGTGTCGGACCCGGCACGCGCCGTCGAAGTGCTCGGCGCGATCCAGAACGAAGGCGTGACGGCCCGCATCGACGAGGCCCGCAAGCTCGGCACCGTCCTCACCGACAGCCAGACGCTGCAGCACCCGCAGTTCGCCGGCGCGCGCGTGCGCACGCCGCTCGTGCTCTCGCTCGACGCGGCCCGCGACGCGAGCCAGTTCACGCGTGAATGGTTCGGCCCGATCTCGTTCGTGATCGCCACGGATTCGACGGCGCAGTCGCTCAAGCTGGCCGGCGAGACCGCACGCGACCACGGCGCGCTCACCCTTTCTGTGTACAGCACCAGCGACGACGTGATCGACGCCGCCCACGAAGCCGCCATCACCGGTGGCGTGGCGCTCTCGATCAACCTGACTGGCGGCGTGTTCGTGAACCAGTCGGCAGCGTTCTCGGACTTCCACGGCACCGGCGCGAACCCCGCGGCGAACGCCGCGCTCGCCGACGCCGCGTTCGTGGCGAACCGCTTCCGCGTGGTTCAGAGCCGCGTTCATGTTGAACCGAAAGCGGCCCCTGCGGTAGCCAGCTGAACGGCCTATGCCGTTCAGCCGAATGGTGGCCAATTGACCATCCCTCTAGCATGCAAGGCGTGAGTGCACTTCTGCGCTCGCGCGCCAGGAATCCGAGATGACCGAAGCCTACATCTGCGACGCAATTCGCACCCCGTTCGGCCGCTACGGCGGCGCCCTCAAGGACGTCCGCGCGGACGACCTTGCCGCCGTGCCGATTCGGGCGCTCGTCGAGCGCAATCCAGGCGTGGACTGGAGCGCACTCGACGACGTGCTATACGGCTGCGCCAATCAGGCCGGCGAAGACAACCGCAACGTCGCGCGCATGGCCGCGCTGCTCGCGGGCCTGCCTACCAATGCGCCGGGCGGCACGCTCAACCGCCTGTGCGGCTCGGGGCTCGACGCCGTCGGTAGCGCGGCTCGGGCGATCAAGGCAGGCGAAGCGCGCCTCATGATCGCGGGCGGCGTGGAAAGCATGACGCGCGCGCCGTTCGTGATGGGCAAAGCCGCTTCGGCGTTCTCGCGTGAAGCTGCCATCTACGACACGACCATCGGCTGGCGCTTCGTCAACAAGCTGATGAAGCAGCAGTACGGCGTCGATTCGATGCCAGAAACGGCGGAAAACGTCGCGGAAGAGTTCAACATCAACCGAGCCGATCAGGACGCGTTCGCGCTGCGCAGCCAGCAGAAGGCCGCGCGCGCACAGAAGGACGGCACGCTCGCGCAGGAAATCGTCGCGGTCGAAATTGCGCAGAAAAAGGGTGACCCGGTGCGCGTGACGCTCGACGAGCACCCGCGCGAGACCTCGCTCGAATCGCTCGGCAAACTCAAAGGCGTCGTGAAGCCGGACGGCACGGTCACCGCGGGCAATGCCTCTGGCGTCAACGACGGCGCCTGCGCCCTGCTGCTTGCCAATGAGGAGGCCGCCACGCAATACGGCCTGCGCCGCCGCGCACGCGTGCTCGGCATGGCCACGGCCGGCGTCGCGCCGCGCATCATGGGAATCGGCCCCGCGCCCGCGACGCAAAAGCTGCTCAAGCAGCTCGGCATGACGCTGGACCAGTTCGACGTGATCGAGCTCAATGAGGCGTTTGCGTCGCAAGGCCTTGCCGTGCTGCGCGCACTCGGCATTGCCGACGACGATCCGCGCGTGAACCCCAACGGCGGCGCGATCGCGCTGGGCCACCCGCTCGGGGCTTCGGGTGCGCGCCTCGTCACGACGGCGCTCCATCAACTCGAGCGTACGAAGGGACGCTTCGCGCTCTGCACGATGTGTATCGGTGTTGGCCAGGGTATCGCGCTGGCGATCGAACGCGTCGAGGCGTAACGCGCGCAGTACCGACCGGCCGCCGGACGCAGCGTTCGGCGGTCGCAGGAGACAGCTTTGCATGGGACGAGAGCGCGTGGCGTGATCTGGTCCCCAGGAGACAACCGATGCCCTACGAAGCGATCCGCGTCGAAATCGACGCATCCACCCGCGTGGCCACGATCACGCTCAACCGCCCGGACAAGCTCAACAGCTTCACGCGCGCCATGCACCGGGAGCTTGCCGCCGCGCTCGACGAAGTCGCCGCAGCCGGGGCGCGGGCACTCGTGCTGACCGGCGCGGGGCGCGGCTTCTGCGCAGGCCAGGATCTCGCCGATCTCGAATTCACACCGGGCGCGATGACTGACCTGGGCGCACTCATCGACGAGCACTTCAATCCACTGATCAAGCGCCTTCAGGCGCTGCCGATGCCCGTGATCGCCGCCGTCAACGGCACCGCGGCCGGCGCCGGCGCGAATCTCGCTCTCGCCTGCGACCTCGTGATCGCCGCGCGCTCCGCGAGCTTCATTCAGGCGTTCGTGAAGATCGGCCTCGTGCCCGATTCGGGCGGCACGTGGTTCCTGCCCAAACGCGTGGGCATGGCACGCGCACTCGGGCTCGCCATGACCGGCGAAAAGCTCAGCGCGGAAAAGGCGGAAAACTGGGGCCTCGTCTGGCAAGTGACCGACGACGCCGAACTCGCGCAAACGGCTGGTGCGCTCGCTGCGCGGCTCGCGCAGCAGCCCACGCGCGCCATCGTCGCGACACGCGAAGCGCTGCGCGCAGCGGCAACGAACACGCTCGACCAGCAGCTCGATCTCGAACGCGATCTGCAACGTGAGCTGGGTGCTTCGTACGACTACGCGGAGGGCGTTCAGGCCTTCATCGAGAAACGCGCACCGCACTTCGAGGGCCGCTGAGATGTCCACGCAAGCCTCGCAACCGCCCCAGGAAGCAAGCATGTCGCCCGACGAACTCGCCCGTGCGGCCGCGCAGGCGATGTACGAAGCCGACGGCTGCACCCGCGCGCTCGGCATGGAGCTTCTCGAAGTGCGCGCCGGTTACGCGCGCCTGCGCATGGCTGTGCGGCCCGAGTTCCTCAACGGCCACCAGACCTGCCACGGCGGGATGATCTTCTCGCTCGCGGATTCGGCGTTTGCCTTCGCGTGCAACTCATACAACGTCAACGCTGTAGCGGCTGGCTGCTCGATCGAGTTCCTGCGTCCGGTCCTGCGCGACGAGGTGTTGACCGCCGAAGCCGTCGAACAGGTGCTATCGGGACGCAACGGAGTCTATGACATTCGCGTGACGAACCGGGCAGGCGAAACGGTCGCGCTTTTCCGAGGCAAGTCCGCGCAGATTCGCGGCAATGTCATTCCAGTCGCAGTGTGAAACGGGTCCGTTGCTCGATTCCCCTCGCGTCACGAGTAAAGTTCTTAAGGTCCAGGAGACACCCATGACTACCACGCTGCCGCTCGAACCCATCGAAAAGGCGAGCCGCGATGAGCTGGCTGCGCTGCAGCTCGAGCGCCTGAAATGGTCGCTCAGCCATGCTTATGAGAATTCGCCGGTCTATCGGCGCAAATTCGACGAAGCGGGCGTGCACCCGTCCGAGGTTCAGTCGCTCGCCGATCTCGCGCGCTTCCCGTTCACCACGAAGAAGGATCTGCGCGACAACTACCCCTTCGGCATGTTTGCCGTGCCGCAGGAGCAGATTTCGCGTATTCACGCCTCGTCGGGCACGACCGGCAAACCGACCGTGGTGGCCTATACGGCACGCGACATCGACACGTGGGCGAACGTCGTCGCACGCTCGGTGCGCGCGGCGGGCGCGCGGCGCGGCGACAAGGTGCACATCAGCTACGGCTACGGCCTCTTCACGGGCGGCCTCGGCGCACACTACGGCGCTGAGCGCGCGGGCCTCACGGTAATTCCGTTTGGCGGCGGGCAGACGGAAAAGCAGGTCCAGCTGATCCAGGACTTCCGTCCCGACATCATCATGGTCACGCCGAGCTACATGCTCGCGATCGCCGACGAGATGGAGCGTCAGGGCATCGATCCGGCCACCTGCTCGCTGCGCATCGGCATCTTCGGCGCGGAGCCCTGGACGAACGACATGCGCACGGCCATCGAGCACCGCATGGGCATCACGGCGGTCGACATCTACGGTCTCTCTGAAGTGATGGGCCCGGGCGTTGCCTCCGAATGCGCGGAAACGAAGGACGGCCCGACAATCTGGGAAGATCACTTCTACCCCGAGATCATCAACCCGGAAACCGGCGAAGTCATGCCCGACGGCGAATTCGGCGAACTCGTCTTCACCTCGCTCACCAAGGAAGCACTGCCGATCATCCGCTACCGCACGCGCGACCTCACGCGCCTCTTGCCTGGAACGGCGCGTACCATGCGCCGCATGGAAAAGATCACGGGACGCTCGGACGACATGCTGATCATCCGTGGCGTGAACGTGTTCCCTACGCAGATCGAGGAACTGCTGCTCAAGCAGCCGGCGCTTGCGCCGCACTATCAGATCATCCTGACGAAGGAAGGTCCGATGGACGTCATGACCCTCCATTGCGAACCGTGCCCGGAAAACGCGCCCGACTACGGCGCGCTCGATGCGGCTAGCAAGGCGCTCGCTTACGACATCAAGGCGCTCATCGGCGTGACGTGCAAGGTGATCGTGCTCGAAGTCAATGGCATCGAGCGCTCGGTGGGCAAGGCCAGGCGCGTGATCGACAAGCGGCCGAAGTAACAGAAGCAAGCACAGCGCCGCGCGACGCGTAGCAACGAATGAAAAAGCCGGCGGGTGCCGGCTTTTTCCCCTTACGCGCGCGATTGACGCGATCTACTGAAGCACTGCGGCGCTCACGAGTTCGGGAACAGCAGCCACATGCGGCCGCCCTGCTTCATCTTGCCGGCCAGATCGCCGGCGTCGTCGCCGAGTCCCCAGAAGTAGTCGGCGCGCACACCGCCCTTGATCGCGGTGCCCGTGTCCTGCGCGAACACGAGCCGGTTGAGCGGCGTGTTCGTGAGCGGCCGCGTGGTCTGGAGAAACACCGGCGTGCCGAGCGGAATCGCCGACGGATCGACGGCAATCGAGCGCTCCGGCGTGAGGGGCACGCCGAGTGCGCCGATCGGGCCGTCCGCGCCGCCCTGCGCATCGCCCTCGGAAGCCACCATCTCGCGGAAGAACACGAAGCGCGGATTGGTGTCTAGAAGCGCATCCACCCGCGTCGGGTTCGCGCGCGCCCAGGCCTTGATGCCCTGCATGGTCGCCTGCGCCGGGGTCAGTTCGCCGTGATCGAGCAGCCAGCGTCCGATCGACTTGTACGGCTGATTGTTGGTGCCGCCAAAGCCCACGCGCATCACGCTGCCGTCTTCCATCACGATGCGGCCCGAGCCCTGCACCTGGAGGAAGAACGCTTCGATCGGATCGTCGACCCAAACGAGCTCGTTGCCGTTGAGCGCACCCGAGCGCTCGAGTTGTGCGCGCGGCGGCAGCGCGGCGCCCGGACGATAGGCGGACGGCCAGCGATACAGCGCCGTCTGATAGATGCCATGCCGCGTGCGCGAACCGTGCAGCAGCGGTTCGTAGTAGCCGGTCACGAGACCGTCGAGCGTGCCGTCGTTGTTGGCGAACTGATAGGGCGTGAAATACGTTTCGAAGAATGCGCGCGCGCTCGATGCGTCGAGGTCGTCCAGCTGCGAGGCGGCCGAGCAGGCGCGCTGCCACCGCGCATCGCGCGAGAGACGCGTGCAGTTCGCGCGCAGCGCTGCAGTCACGCCGATCAGCGAGTCGTCCTGCCAGCCCGGCACCTGCTGCCAGGCAACCGGAGTGAGGCGCTGTGCAGCGAGCTGCGAGGGCAACGTGGGCGCCCCCTTGGGCGGTGCGTTGCGCACGTAGCTCGGGCCACCGCATGCGGCAAGCAACGCCGCCAGCGAAACAGCGCCCAGCCATCTGCCAAACGGGCGCCCAAAGCGCCGGAGCGCCGAGCCCGTGCGATATCGCGCCGTTGTGAATCCCGGCATTACCGGTGAATCGAGACCGGAACCGAGGTCAAAATCATGCCTACAATACGGGCTCTCGATGGATGCCGCCATGTCAGAACTGCTCGACGAATACCCGATGCTCATGTTTGGTCTGGAAGCGCTCCTTGCGCTGTTCCTGCTGATTTTCATCGTTGTGTGGACCGCGTCGGGCAGGAAGAAGCAAGCCCAGCACGACGATCGGCGTCAGGACTAGCAGACCCCGAATTCGCGCAGCGGTTCAATGCAGCGTGCGCGGCATGCGCAGCACGAACTCGGGCACGGGTGCCTCGAAGCGTTCGGCGTCCTCGGCCACACAAAAGTACTCCCCGCGCATGGTGCCCACGGGCGTCGCGATCACGGCCCAGCTCGTGTATTCGAACTGTTCGCCCGGCTTCAGAAGCGGCTGATGCCCGACCACGCCGAGCCCTTTCACCTCCTGGACGTGATTTTCGCTGTCGGTGATGACCCAGTGGCGCGCGATCAGCTGGGCGCTCACCTGACCGGTATTGCGAATGGTCAACGTGTAGGCGAAGGCATATTGCCGGCGTTCAGGGTCCGATTCTTCGGGCAGGTAGCGCACCTGCGACGTCACGCTCAATTCGTACTGGCTCATCCTTGTTCCAATCGCCCGGTGCGGCTGCTGAGTCCGTTGGCTGAGACGCCCGCACAGCAAGGCGCTCGCGAACGCGCCGCGAGGCGCGGCACATGGATTGGCATTCTGCTTGATGCGGCGGACACCCGCAACCCGGCGCCGCCCGTGGCGGCGGCCTCGGCAGTGGCAAGGATCGGCTGTCGCACTGACGGTAAAATGCGGTTTTTCCGACAGTTTTTCGATTGCCGCCATGACGCAATTCCGCATCGCCCCCAGCATCCTCTCCGCCGACTTTTCGCGTCTTGGCGAGGAAGTCCGCAACGTCGTCGCTGCCGGCGCCGACTGGATCCACTTCGACGTGATGGACAATCATTACGTGCCGAATCTCACCATCGGGCCGCTCGTGTGCGAAGCGATCCGCCCGCATGTGAACGTGCCCATCGACGTCCATCTGATGGTCCGCCCGGTCGACCGCATCGTGCCCGACTTCGCCAAGGCCGGCGCGAACCTCATCAGCTTCCACCCGGAAGGCTCGGACCACATCGACCGCACGCTCTCGCTGATCCGCGACCGCGGCTGCAAGGCCGGCCTCGTGTTCAACCCCGCCACGCCGCTCAACTATCTCGACCACGTGATGGACAAGCTCGATCTCGTCCTCATCATGTCGGTGAATCCGGGCTTCGGCGGCCAGTCGTTCATTCCCGAGGCGCTCAACAAGCTGCGCGAGGCGCGCGCGAAGATTGACGCCTACACGGCACGCACGGGCCGCGAGATCCATCTCGAAGTGGACGGCGGCGTGAAGGTCGAGAACATCGCCGAAATCGCGGCAGCCGGCGCGGACGCCTTCGTGGCGGGCTCGGCGATCTTCGGCAAGCCCGATTACAAGGCCGTGATCGACCAGATGCGCGCGCAGCTCGCGGGCGTGGCAAGCCCCGCCAGCGCAAAATGAGCGCGCCCATCATATTCAGCGCGCCGCGCATCGAAGCGGCGCTGATCGATCTGGACGGCACGATGGTCGACACCGCCGACGACTTCGCCGCCGGCCTGAACGGCATGCTCGCCCAGCTCGACGCCGAGGAAACCACGCGCGAAGAAGTGATGGGCTATGTCGGCAAAGGCTCGGAGCACCTGATCAAGAGCGTGCTCGCACCGCGCCTTCCCGAGGACGACGCCCAGGCGCGCTTCGACGAGGCGCTCGCGCTCTACCAGGACGAGTACGCGAAGATCAACGGCCTGCATACGCATCTCTACCCGGAGGTCGAAGCGGGCCTCGCCGCGCTGCGCGACCAGGGCATCAAGCTCGCGTGCGTGACCAACAAGCCGCATCGCTTCGCCATGGAGCTCCTGCAGCAATACGGCCTCGCGCAGTTCTTCGAAGTCGTGATCGGCGGCGACAGCCTCGAGAAGAAGAAGCCCGATCCGCTGCCGATGCTCACCGCGTGCCAGCGCCTGGGGGTCAAGCCCGCGGCGGCAGTGGCGATCGGCGATTCGGAGAACGATGCGATCGCGGGCCGCGCGGCCGGCATGGCCACGCTCACGGTGCCCTACGGCTACAACCACGGCCAGCCTGTACAAAAAATCGAATCGGATGGTATAGTTGCCTCGCTGCTCGACGCCGCCAAGGCGGTCGCAGCGCACAATGATCTGACTTAAGTTCTCAACTGAACGTCAATTACCCTCATGTTTCTGAATAAAAAACGGAGTCTGAGCACGATCGACCGGGGAGCCTGGCCCTGGCGTCGCTGGTCGCACTAACCTCGCCCGAGGTTCGCTGAAGTACGCGCGCAAGCCTTCTTCAGCACCGTTTTTTACTTCGCTGCGCACTCGCGCGTGTCTCGACTCTAAACTGTTGCGGTAACCCGTCGGCTGGTCTGGCCGTTGTCCGTCGCTGTCCTTGCGTGCCGTTTCGCCGTTCGCGGCAACCTGCGCGAGGTGCCAACGCCTACGTCTGACCATTCGTCGATCCCCGGCAAGCGCTTGGTAGTACGCGTTTCCCGGGCCGCACGAGCGAGCGCCAGCGGCCATCAAGCACTCAAAAACAAATGCCTCGCGCTGACCGCGCGCCCCTTTTTGAGCCGCACTGGGCCCGCACCCGACGCCGCGACTGGCAGCACGAACAGGATCGGAACATGACCGAACTCGAATTTCAGTCCCTCGCCAACGAGGGCTACAACCGCATCCCGCTGATCGCCGAGGCGCTCGCCGACCTCGAAACGCCGCTCTCGCTGTACCTCAAGCTCGCGCAGCCCGAGCGCGGCGGCGCGAATTCTTTCCTGCTGGAGTCCGTCGTGGGCGGCGAGCGCTTCGGGCGCTACTCGTTCATCGGGCTGCCCGCGCGTTCGCTGATCCGCACACGCAATGGCGTTTCCGAAGTCGTCCGCGACGGCCAGGTGCTGGAAACGCATGACGGCGATCCGCTCGAATTCATCGCGCAGTACCAGGCGCGCTTCAAGGTCGCGCAGCGTCCGGGCCTGCCGCGCTTCTGCGGCGGTCTCGCGGGCTACTTCGGCTATGACGCGGTACGCTACATCGAGAAGAAGCTCGCCGACACCTGCCCGCCCGACGACCTCGGCCTGCCCGACATCCAGTTGCTGCTGACCGAGGAAGTCGCGGTCATCGACAATCTCGCGGGCAAGCTCTACCTCATCGTCTACGCCGATCCGCAAACGCCCGAGGCCTACACGAAGGCCAAACACCGCCTGCGCGAACTGAAGCAGCGCCTGCGCACGACGGTGCAGCCGCCCGTTACCTCGGCGAGCGTGCGCACGGAAACGTTCCGCGAATTCAAGAAGGACGATTACCTCGCCGCCGTGCGCAAGGCCAAGGAATACATCGCCGCCGGCGAACTGATGCAGGTGCAGGTGGGCCAGCGCCTCATCAAGCCGTATCGCGACAATCCGCTTTCGCTCTACCGCGCGCTGCGCTCGCTGAACCCGTCGCCGTACATGTACTACTACAACTTCGGCGACTTCCACGTGGTGGGCGCGTCGCCCGAGATTCTGGTGCGCCAGGAAAAGCGCGGCGAGGACCGCATCGTGACGATCCGGCCGCTCGCGGGCACGCGTCCGCGCGGCAACACGCCCGAGCGCGATGCCGAGCTCGCGACGGAACTGCTCAACGACCCCAAGGAAATTGCCGAGCATGTCATGCTCATCGATCTCGCGCGCAACGACGTGGGCCGTATCGCCGAAATCGGCTCGGTGGCCGTGACCGACAAGATGGTCATCGAAAAGTACTCGCACGTGCAGCACATCGTGAGTTCGGTGGAAGGCAAGCTCAAGCCCGGCATGAACAACTTCGACGTGCTGCGCGCCACCTTCCCGGCCGGCACGCTCTCGGGCGCTCCGAAGGTGCGCGCGATGGAGCTCATCGACGAGCTCGAGCCCGTGAAGCGCGGCCTCTACGGCGGCGCGGTCGGCTATCTCTCGTTCAACGGCGAGATGGACCTCGCGATCGCGATTCGCACCGGGCTCATCCACAGCGGCAATCTGTATGTGCAGGCCGCCGCTGGCGTGGTCGCGGATTCGGTGCCCGAGTCCGAATGGCAGGAAACCGAAAACAAGGCGCGCGCCGTGCTGCGCGCCGCCGAGCAGGTGCAGGACGGCCTCGACAGCGACTTCTGAGCGGAGACAAGACCATGTTGCTCATGATCGACAACTACGATTCGTTTACCTACAACATCGTCCAGTACTTCGGCGAGCTTGGCGAAGACGTCCGCACGTATCGCAACGACGAGATCACCCTCGACGAGATCGCGAAACTCAATCCGGCGCGCATCTGTCTCTCGCCCGGACCGAGCAACCCGCAGCATGCGGGCATCACGCTCGACGTGCTGCGCGAATTCGCGGGCAAGACGCCGATTCTCGGCGTGTGCCTCGGCCATCAGGCCATCGGCGAGGCGTTCGGCGGCCGTGTCGTGCGCGCGAAGACCATCATGCACGGCAAGGTGAGCCAGATCGAAACCGACTGCAAAGGCGTATTCGCCGATCTGCCGAAGCACTTCAACGTCACGCGCTATCACTCGCTCGCGATCGAGCGCGAGTCGCTGCCCGACTGCCTCGAAATCTCGGCGTGGACCGACGACGGCGAAATCATGGGCGTGCGTCACCGCGAACTCGCGGTGGAAGGCGTGCAGTTCCATCCGGAATCGATTCTCTCGGAACACGGCCACGCGCTGTTCGAGAACTTCCTGAAGCAAACCAAGAGCGCTTGATACGGAGACGAACATCATGATTACCCCGCAGGAAGCGCTTCAACGCACGATCGAGCACCGCGAGATCTTTCACGACGAGATGCTCCATCTGATGCGCCTCATCATGCGCGGCGAGCTTTCGCCGGTGCTCTCGGCCGCCATCATCACCGGCCTGCGCGTGAAGAAGGAAACCATCGGCGAGATCACGGCCGCAGCCACGGTGATGCGCGAGTTCGCGAAGCACGTGGAGGTGAAGGACAACTCGAACTTCATCGACATCGTCGGCACCGGCGGCGATGGTTCGCACACCTTCAATATCTCCACGGCTTCGATGTTCGTGGTCGCGGCGGCGGGTGCCAAGGTCGCGAAGCACGGCAACCGCGGCGTCTCCAGCAAATCGGGCAGTGCCGACGTGCTCGAAGCGCTCGGCGTGAACATCGACCTGCAGCCGGAACAGGTGGCCGCGTCGATCGCCGAGACGGGCATGGGCTTCATGTTCGCGCCCAACCACCATCCCGCGATGAAGAACATCGCCGCCGTGCGCCGCGAACTGGGCGTGCGCACGATCTTCAACATTCTCGGGCCGCTCACGAATCCGGCCGGCGCGCCCAATCAGCTGATGGGCGTGTTCCACCCGGACCTCGTCGGCATTCAGGTGCGCGTGATGGAGCGCCTCGGCGCGAAGCACGTGTGCGTGGTGTACGGCAAGGACGGCATGGACGAAGTGTCGCTCGGCGCCGCCACGCTCGTGGGCGAACTCAAGGACGGCAAGATTAGCGAGTACGAGATCCACCCCGAAGACTTCGGCATGCAAATGGTCTCCAACCGCTCGCTCAAGGTCGAGAACGCCGAAGAATCGAAGGCCATGCTGCTCGGTGCGCTCTCGAACGAGCCGGGTACGGCACGCGAGATCGTCGTGCTCAATGCCGGCACGGCCCTCTATTCGGCGAACATGACGGACTCGATTGGCGATGGCATCGCGCTAGCCCGCGAGACACTCGCGAGCGGGCGCGCACGCGCCAAAGTCGACGAACTGGTACGCTTCACGCAACAGTTCAAACGCTGATCCCGCACCGTTTTTGCTCCCGACATCATGAGTGACATCCTCGAAAAGATCATCGCGGTCAAGCGCGAAGAAGTGCGCGCCGCCGAGCAGAGCGCCCCGCTCGAAGAACTGCGGCTCGCCGCGAGCGCGCGTGACCTGCGCGATTTCGTCGGCGCGCTGCGCGCGAAACACCTCAACGGCCAGCCCGCCGTGATCGCCGAAGTGAAGAAGGCGAGCCCCTCGAAAGGCGTGCTGCGCGCAGACTTCCAGCCCGCCGAGATCGCGCGCTCGTACGCCGAAGGCGGCGCGGCCTGCCTTTCCGTGCTCACCGACGTGCAGTTCTTCCAGGGCAGCGCGGCGTACCTCGAAGCCGCGCGCGCCGCGTGCGACCTGCCCGTCCTGCGCAAGGACTTCATCGTCGATCCGTACCAGATCCTCGAGGCGCGCGCGATGGGCGCCGACGCGATCCTGCTGATCGCCGCCGCGCTCGAGCCCGGGCAGATGCGCGAGCTCGAAGCGTTCGCGCATTCGCTCGGTCTCGCGGTGCTCGTCGAAGTGCACGACCGCGACGAGCTTGCGCACGCGCTCACGCTGAAGACCCCGCTCATCGGCATCAACAACCGTAACCTGCGCACGTTCGAAACCACGCTGGAAACCACCATCGGCATGCTCGACGAGGTGCCGGAAGACCGCATCGTCGTGACCGAGTCGGGCATTCTTTCGCGCGCCGACGTCGAGAAGATGCGCGCGCTGTCGGTCCATACGTTCCTCGTGGGCGAGGCGTTCATGCGCGCAGAGCAACCGGGCGCTGAACTTGCGCGGATGTTCTTTTGATTGCATGTAAGTCCAGAGCCAACATGGGTATCGAACGCGAAATCAAGCTCGCGCTGCCGAGCGATCAGGTGGACGCCGCGCTGCGTCTGTTCGGGACGCGCGCCGGTGCGCCGGGCCGCGCCATCAGGCTCGAAAACGTCTACTTCGACACGCCGGCGCTCGCGCTGGCGCGCGCAAAGAGCGCGCTGCGGCTGCGCCGCACGCCCGAAGGCTGGCTGCAGACGTTCAAGACCGCCGGCGGGGCACAAAACGGGCTGCACGCGCGGCACGAGTGGGAAATACCGGTGGCGGGCGAAGCGCTCGAAATCGACAGGCTCCTGCACGAATGCGACGAAGCCGGCGTTTCGACTGCGCTTTCGGAGGCGGCTGCGGACCTGATTCCGCTCTTTCGCACCGATTTCACTCGCACGCTATGGACGCTCGAAGTCGATGGCGCACAGGTGGAAGCAGCCATCGACCAAGGCGAGATCACGGCGGACGTGAACGGCCAGACCCGCCGCACGCCGATCTGCGAAATCGAGCTCGAACTGAAGGCGGGTGACGAAGCCGCCCTGCACACGCTCGCGGCGGAACTCGCGACGGCGCTGCCGGGCCTCGCGCCTGACGACATCAGCAAGGCTCAGCGCGGATACAAGCTGCGGGAAGGCTGACAACGACGCGGCCATCCGCCGCGCGAGGCAGAAAAAGGGCACTCGAAACGGCACGCGCAATGGCGCTGTTAGTTGCAGCACTAACGCCAATCCCCAACCGCCCGCCCTGCCGCGCCCGCGCCCGATTGAATCGCCGCGCAATTGCTGCGACACTTGCCGCCCATGACCTCCACGAAACGCCCGCGCGTCGCGACGCCGGTGCAGGCCTCGCTCTTCGACGACGATCTGTCCGACACGGCGCAAGCCACGCTCGACGAGCCGCCCCTGCCCGAAGTCGACCCGCGCCAGATCACGATCTTCTCGCTGTTCGACGACGACGAATTTCCGGCGCCCGCCCGCTCGCCCGCCGTTATGCCCGCACCCGACATGTCCCACGAACACGCCACGCCGCAGGCCGCGGTCGACACCACCCGCCTCGAAGACCAGTTCGACGTCCTGCCCGCCGCCTGGCGCGAGCTGCTCGCGCCCTTTATCGCGAGCGACGCCTACGCACCGCTGTGCCGCTTCGTCGACGCCGAGCGTGCGGCGGGCAAGACCGTCTATCCCGCCGATGTGTTCCGCGCGCTGCGCCTCACCTCGCCCGACGACGTGAAAGTCGTGATCCTCGGCCAGGATCCGTATCACGGCGAAGATCGCGGCACGCCGCAGGCGCACGGCCTGGCCTTCTCGGTGCCGCCCTCGGTGCGCCCGCCGCCGTCGCTGCGCAACATCTTCAAGGAGATAGCGGCGAGCCTCGGCATCGAAGCGCCGGCGCACGGCTGTCTCGATGCCTGGGCGCGCCAGGGCGTGCTGCTACTGAACACCGTGCTGACCGTCGAGCGCGCCAGCGCCGCGAGCCACGCGAAGCGCGGCTGGGAGCGCTGCACCGATACGCTGATCCATGAACTCGCCGCGCGCCACGAGCATCTCGTGTTCATGCTGTGGGGCGCGCACGCGCAAAACAAGCGTGCGCTGCTTTCCGGCTCGCATTGCGTGCTCGAAGCCCCGCATCCGTCGCCGCTTTCCGCGCATCGCGGCTTTCTCGGCTGCGGGCACTTCGCGCAGGCGAACGAGTATCTGCAAGCGCACGGCCGCCAGCCGATCGACTGGCGTCTGCCGGCGGAAGGCGTCGTGCTCGCCTGAGCCTTCGCGCCACGCAATAAAAAAACGCCACGAAATCGCTTTCGTGGCGTTTTTGCTTTCGAGCCTGATCGGAGACTTACGCCGTCGCAATCGCCTCGCGTGCACCGGCAAGCGCTGCGCTGGCCGCTTCCGGGCCCATGTTCAGACCTTCGGCGTAGATGAAGCTGACGTCGGTCATGCCGAGGAAGCCGAGGAACGACTTCAGGTACGGCGTCTGGCTGTCGTGCGGGGTGCCTTGATACTTGCCGCCGCGAGCCGAAACGATGAACACCTTCTTGCCCGCCACGAGACCTTCAGGGCCGTTCGCGGTGTAGCGGAACGTGATGCCGGCACGCGCGATCCAGTCGAAGTACGTCTTGAGCTGCGACGAGACGCCGAAGTTGTACATCGGAGCGCCGATCACGATGATGTCCGCGGCTTGCAGTTCCGCGATCAGCGCTTCGCTGCGCGCGGCGATGGCCTGCTGTTCCGGCGTGCGCTGCTCGGCCGGCGTGAAGAACGCGCCGAGGACGGCGTCGTCGAGGTGCGGCAGCGGCTCGGCTTGCAGGTTGCGCTTGACGACCGTCGCGCCCGGATTCGATTGTTGCAGACGCTCCGTCAATTCATTGACGAGCAGCGTCGACTGGGCGCCTTGCGAACGGGCGGCGGAATTGATTTGCAGAATCGTGGTCATGGTGGCTCCTTCGGGTCTCAGTTGCGCAACGTTGCGCGAGTGAAGCCATTGTGTTGATTTGCCGCGCCCCGAAAAAGTAGCCCGCCGACGACGGATTGTTGCAGCGATAGAACAATCGGAGGCACAAAAAAACGGCGTGGGGCATTTCGCCCACGCCGTTCAAGGTGTCGCCGCGTCGCGAATGTGCGGCGCGCAATTAGCTCAGGCCGCCAGCCAGCGCTTGCGCAGACCAAGTACGGCCGCCGGTTTGTCGGCCGTGCCGAGCTTGTAGCGCGCGACGTCGGGCGCATCGAGCGTCAAACGCGCCACGCGAAGCTCGTCGCGGCGGAATGCGTGAATCTCGACTTTGGCGCCCGGCTGGTAGCGCGAGAGCAGCGCGTCGAGATTCGCGCCCGTCACGCGCAGGCCGTCGAGCGCGACGATCGCGTCGCCTGCCGAAAGTCCCGCCTTCTGCGCCGCACCGCCTTCGTAGACCACGGCGAGCGTCGCCTCCGCGCCGCCGCGCAGGCGCGCGCCGAGCGACGGCTTCGCGCCGCGGTCCGGTTCGCCTTGGAGCGTCACGCCGAACGGCTCGAACAGTGCCGCGAGCGGCAGATCGCGCGTGCCGCGCACGGCGTCGCTAAAGAGCGCGCCCAGTTCGACACCCGTCGCCTCGGCGATCAGCGCCTCGACATCGTCCTCGCCCACGCCCACCGGCTTGCCGCGATAGAAGTCGCGCCCGTAGCGCTGCCACAGGAGGCGCATGACGTCGTCGAGCGATTTGCGGCCGTTCGTTTGCGCGCGGATCGACAGGTCGAATGCCAAGGCGACGAGCGAGCCCTTCGTGTAATAGCTGACGATCGCATTCGACGCGTTCTCGTCCTGGCGGTAGTACTTGACCCACGCGTCGAACGAGCTTTCCGCGACGCTCTGTTTCAGGCGCCCCGCGCCGCGCAGCACGCCGGCTATCGTCTTGCCGAGGAGACCGAAGTATTCGTCGGCGGAAATGAGGCCGCTGCGCACGAGCATGAGGTCGTCGTAGTAGGACGTGAACCCCTCGAAGAGCCACAGCAGCGACGTATAGTCCTCGCGCGTGAGGTCGTACGGCACGAACGCGGCGGGCTTGATGCGCTTCACGTTCCAGGTGTGGAAGTATTCGTGGCTGCACAGGCCCAGATAGGTGCGGTAGCCTTCCGACGTCTCAGGCTTGCCCTTCACCGGCAGATCCGTGCGATTGCAGATCAGCGCCGTCGAGGCGCGATGCTCGAGGCCGCCGTAACCGTCGCTCACGGCCTGCGTCATGAACACGTAGCGCTCCATCGGCGCGCGTTTCGTGCGCGGCTCGAAAAGCGCGATCTGCGCCTCGCAGATCTTCTTCAGATCGGCGGCGAGGCGCTCGATGTCGAGCGCCACCACGCGGCCCGCGATCACGATGTCGTGCGGCACGCCGTGCGCCTTGAAGCTCGCGAGCGTGAACTCGCCGAGTGTGACCGGATGATCGATCAGTTCGTCGTAGTCGGCGGCCGTGTATTCGCCGAAGCCGTAGCGCTTGGTGCCGCGCGCTTCGGTGAGCGCCGTGCCGACGCGCCAGTGGCGGTAGGCGTGCCCATCGGGGCGCTGGATGTCGACCACGTGCTGCGCCGTCTCGTGCCCGAGCGCCGCAAGAAAGACGCTCGTGCCGTTGAAGAAGCCCACGGTGTCGTCGAGATGCGCAGCGCGCACCGACAGGTCCCACGCATAGACCTCGTAGCGCAGCGTGAGTGCGCCCTTCACGGGCGCGGCCTGCCACGAATGCTTGTCGGTCTTCGTCACGCGCACCTTGCGGCCGGCATCGTTGAAGGCCCGCAGCGTGACGATGTTGCGCGCGAACTCGCGCACCATGTAGCTGCCCGGAATCCACACGGGCAGCATGAAGCACTGGCCCTCCGGCGCTGGGTCGTCGACCGTGAGCGTCACCTCGAACAGATGCGCGGCGGGATTCTTCGGGACGATGGTGTATCGGATCGGCTTCATCGGCGGGATCGGAGTGAGTGTCGGTCAGCTAACGCGCAATGCGTGTTGCAGTATGCCCGGCGCACGACAGCGGACAAAAACATGCGAGGCAAAATGAGCACCGGCCGCGAAAGCGGCCGGCGGTTCAGGCGGGGCTTTAGTGGGCGGCGCTCAGCGCCTTTTCGAGCCGGTCGCCGCTGACCGCGCCCGGCAGGCGCGTACCGTCGGCGAGAATCACGGTGGGGGTGCCGGTCACGTTCATCTTCGCGCCGAGCGCGAGATTGCTGTCGATGGCGGCGGTGTCGCAGGTGCCGGCCGCCGCGGGCGCCTTGCGCTCGACCATCCACGATTCCCACGCCTTCGCGCGGTCGGACGAACACCAGATCTGTTTGGCCTTCGCCGTCGAGTCCGGCGAGAGCACCGGGTACAGGAAGGTGTAGACCGTCACGTTGTCGACGGATTTGAGCGTGTTTTCGAGCTGATGGCAGTACGGGCAGTTCGGATCGGAGAACACGGCCATCTTGCGCTTGCCATCGCCCTTCACGACCTTGACCGCGTTCTCGAACGGCAGCTTCGCGAAATCGACCTTGTTGAGCTCATTGAGGCGCGCCTCGGTGAGATTGCGATGCGCTTTGGTGTCGATCAGTTCGCCGTTGAGCACGTAGTCGCCGTTGGCGTCGCTGTAGACGATCTGCGTGCCGAGATTGATCTCGTAAAGGCCCGGCAGCGGCGCCCTGGTGATGCCCTTGATGTCGCTCGCGTCGATGCCGAGGCGCGACTGCAGCGCCGACTTGATCTTGTCGGTGGTCTGGTCGGCCTGCGCCGAGCAGCCGAGCGCCGAGGTGGCTACCGCGACGACGAGCGCGGCGATTCGAATACGCGTTTGCATGGGATGCGTTCCTGATTCGGGCGCGTCGCGAGAATGCGGCGCGCGCAGAGTTCCATCGGATGGCCGGGACGACATGCGCTGCGGGCGCGGCCCGCCGGCCACTCACTAATACGCCCATTCTAAGCTGCGCCGCGCTCTAGCAACGGAAATGGCCGCTTGCGCGCGTGATGTGCCGGCGGTGCGTCAGCCGAGCGCCGAGGCCACGAGCCAGCGCTTGAGAAGCGGCTGTGCGCCCACGAACGCCATGCCCGTGTTGCGCACCGCGCGAGCCAGCATGCCGGGGAGCGAGAAGAGCCGCTGCAGGCCATCGGTGGCGACGACGAGCTTCTGGATGTCCTCGCGGCGGCCGCGTTCGTAGCGGCGCAGCAGCACGGTGTCACCCAGATCGCGGAACGCCTCTTTGTTCGTGATGACATCGACGAGCGCTGCGACGTCGCGCAGGCCCAGATTCACGCCCTGGCCCGCAAGCGGGTGGATCAGATGCGCGGCGTCGCCGACCAGCGCGACGCGCGGCGCGACGAGCCGATCGACCGTCTGCAGCGAAAGCGGAAAGCCGCGCCCCGGGGTGACGCATTCGAGCGCGCCTAGCTGGCTTTGCGAGACGCGCTCGACTTCGGCCGCGAGCTGCTCCGGCTCGAGCTTGAGGAGCTCGTCGGCGTGATCGGTCTGCGCCGACCAGACGAGCGACACGTGCTGATCCGGCAGCGGCAGCAAGGCAACGATCTCGCCCTCGCGAAACCACTGGTACGCCGTTTCGCCGTGCGGCTTTTGCGCACGGAAATTGGCAACGACGCCGGTTTGCCGGTAATCGCGTCGCTCGACCTTCGAGCCGATCCGCGAGCGCACCCACGAGTGGGCGCCGTCCGCGCCGATCGCGAGATCGGCTTCGATGGTGCGGCCGTTGGCGAGGCCGATCACGGCCGCGTCGGGCTTCACGTCGAGCGTTTCGGCACGCGTGTCGATCCACGCGAGGTTGGGCTGGAAGTGCAGCGCGGCGTCGAGCGCACGTTCCACGACCGACGACTCGGCAATCCACGCGAGCTGCGCCACCGATGCCTGATACGCCGAGAAGTGCAGCTCCGCGGCGGCGTCACCGAACACGCGCATGTCATAGACGGGCGTGAGGCGCGCGGCGTCGATGGCCTGCCAGACCCTCAGCCGCTCGAACAACGCCTGCGAGCTGCGCGAGAAGGCATAAACGCGCGCGTCGAACACGGCGCCCGCAGGCAGCGGCGCGCAAGGCTGCGCGAGCAGCGCCACGCGCAGGCCGCCCTGGGTCAGCGCGAGCGCCGCCGATTTGCCGACGAGCCCGCCGCCGATCACAGCGACATCAAAGGTCTGGGTGCTTGCAGTCATGCGCGCATTATAGCTGCGGGTGCCTCGCTGACAGGGCCGGATGGACGGGATGTTGCGTCGCAACAAGGCGTCGCGGGGCGGCTGCCCACGGGCGCGGCGTCGTCCGCGTCGAAGCCTCACCCCGACGAGGTTACAATTACGGTTTTCGTGACTCCGCTGACCGGTGTCACGC
>NZ_JAYMRY010000065.1:0-20662 GCF_038900695.1 Paraburkholderia sp. JHI2823
CATCGATTCCGCCGCGTGAGGGAGCGAAGCCGTGGCCTGTCAGCACGCCCGGTGCCGCTTGGCGCAATGCTGCTATCGATGCGATCGAGCGCAGCAGCAGGCGCGAATGGAAGCAGGCAACCGGCTAATGTATCGAGAACTTCGGATGGTCAGCCAAAATGTTTGAACGGCCTCGGTCTTGTGGCTGCTCACGTTGTCGCAGATCACGTGAATCTCCTTTCCACGCGGCTGAGCCGATACCACTTCGGTGAGGAACGCAACAAACTGGGCGCTGGTGTGGCGTGGCGCAGTTCTACCCCGGCTCGAAGGCTGCCAAAGGCGTCACGTGTAACTTGTATTAGCGACTCTTAGCCTGGGTTGCTGGATGTTTCTCCATTTTTGGATGACTAACCCGTTTCGAAGTTGCTTCGTGCGGCCCTAAGCACTCGCTGGCCAACATCCCGCAGGCCTCCGAACAGCATGTTTGTCGCCCAGATTGAGGCATTTAGGGAGTTCATGGCGGCCTCCTTTCCAAGTGGCGCGTTCTTAGCTAAGTTCTCGGCCATCGTCTGCAATTGACCGCACCAAGACTCATTCAGTACCTTCGTAACCCGTATCACCTCTGCCTCAACGCCCAACAGAACATCAGCCACGCCGTGGCTGTAGATTTGAACCCCTTCAACGGTTGGGATTGCGATACTGTCATGCCATGCAAGTGGGCTGCGAGGATCTTTTGCCAACACCGCTTTCTGGGCAACTTTGATTGTGTTAATGAGCGTTGCACGGGTGAGTTGCACGTTAAAGCTCGTCAGTTTCGCGACTGATTCGAGCGCATTGTTGTTAAGGTCCAAAACACAATCAAGCATTACCTTCTGAAACGCTGAAGTTTGTTCCCGATTCATCATCTTGAAACTCCTAAATTGGCGATCCCGGAGCGGGGCGCCATGCCTCCGAGTCGTACCACGGGGATCGCGTAGTGGGCCAAAACGCGCTTTCTGCAACAGTCATACATTGCCTATCGGCGGATGACTAATACTGGTTACTTGAAACCACCACGCAATGACCGATGGGTGGCTACATAAATTCGTATGTGTAGCGTGATTGCACGCAGATATCGTGCCAAATAAAAAAACCTTGCCGGATAACTCCATCACCTCGCAAAAGGTTGTTTCATTCCCGACATTGTCCAACCGCTGACAATGTCGTTCGCAGGGCCATCTTGAGTACACGCCTCATCGGTTGACGTGACTGTGCCTCTTCGAAGAACCCTGGCGGTATCCGGTGCATGCAAGCGGCGTTGTTGCACTAATCGCGGAGCTTCGCGGCGGATTGACGTTTACGCGCAACGATCGGGTTGACCAGGACGTTAACTCTGTTTCGAACTGCGTAGATTCTTGCTTTTTTTTCGCCGGGAAGATGCGCAAGGACGAACGCAAGGCAAGTGGGCCCAAAGGGGTGTACCGCGTCAGGAACTGGCGGGATGACAACGCGGGCTTGATCGCAAGAGGCGATGTAACCATGTGGATTGTTGAAGGCGTACTGACGCAGGTACCAGCGAACGCACAGGATGATGATCTCCCGATCAAAATGGCGTCCGCCGAACAACTTCTCCGGACTCTTCAGCTTGCTCATCGTGGCTCCTCGGTTCGTCTTCTTCCGACAACTCTAACCCATTCGCCGGCCCTATTTGAACCAGAGCCCTCTACAGCATTCACATGCAGTCTCGACATGGTGCGTAGAGGCCTTTCCGCAGCTCAGGCTGGCACGCCATATGCGTCTCGTGAGAACTACATTGGGACTGATTTGTCGCTGCGCTACAGCCACGGATCACAACTTTGTTCTGGTCCGATGGGCTCAAAGCCATCGGGAATGCGATTGCACAAAGGCAGGAGGTACCGAAGGCTTTCCCGAGCTTTCACGCACCATCGTTCAAAGCCCAGCGCGCGATGAAGCACGATCGCAAATCGGCCTCGCAGCCACGGCGATTTTGTGCCCAAAGTGGATGGTCTTCTGGTGGCAATTACGATTCATATTCGGAAATTCTCCTAGGTGATTCGAAATGTGTTCCAAAGATATGCATACCGCGGCGATTTTTATATCATTTGACGCGGTCGCCGTGTCAGGCATCACAGTTGAAGCGTCAAAAATGGCAAAAATTCTCGCAAAAAATCATATTAATTCTTATCTCGATCTCGGCTACGATATAAAAGTAGACAAAGGAAATTTCGGGAAACCTTACGATCATGAAAAGGAAATTTACAGAGATATATTTGATCTGATCCGGATTGACGACATTGACTCTATTCCCTACTACAGCGTCGATTTCCTGGTCCACTCGCACAATGTCCTGATGGGTCGAGTTCCGCCCGTTCCCTTCAGGGAGCAGGAAGAACTCCTGCTTGCAATCAGCGAATCTTCCATGCGATTAGCGCATCGAATCGTTCAGTTGTGGGAGAAATTAAATATCAGTTATGTCATTGTTGAGAATGGGACGCTTCCTGAAAATATCATCTATACGAGGGCGCTTTATACGGCGATTGAAGATTACGGGGAACGTCACGGCCTCGGGAATTTCGTCATCTGGCGCGACCACGATCTAATGTGGAATAGTGAAAAAAATGTCCTGAAATACGGCGCGGAGCCTTATCCTCACGCCATTAAGCCCGTTAAATCCACGTATATAAAATACATTACGTTAAATAGCCACCTTAAAAATAAGCTGGAAGCGTGGTGTGATCACGCAGTGAAAGTCACGGTTAAAAAAAATACCTATGATTTCATCGGACATGGTGGGTGCACTAGCCTCAGGGAGAACTTCTTTGTCCGGGATAGCGACATTTTGATCGCCCGCACAACTCGCATTATTCCGCAAAAACGTTTGGACCGGGATATTTATCTGGTTCACCGACTAAATCAACTTTTCAGTCAGAACAATATCGACCGGAAAGTGCTTTTGTTTGTGGCAGGCGATCCTGATGAAGACCATTTTTACCATAAAGAGCTGAACAGATTAGCCAAGGAGCTAAACGTTGAGCCACTTATAAAATTTATCGGACCGCTTCGACACAGATCCATGCTTTCAGTGGGAGATGCGATTGCTATTGAGGACTTGTACTACTCCTGTGATTTGGTCTCTTTTCTTACTTCGTGGGACTACGACAGCTATGGGAATCCTATTGGAGAAGCGATTAGCAACAGGCGCTGCTACATCACTACCAGCTACGAATATTATTGGGAGGTTTATGGCCAGTATGGTTTTGAGGCGCCGGTTCTAAAGATATCCGCAGAGTATGATTTCTTGCCTGATGAGGAATTTGTTAAAGAAGTGTATCTGCTAATAAATAATAGGCAGTTAATGAATGACATTGCTAGGAGGAACTTTTCTATTGGTAAGCGATTTCTTTCCGATAATGCAAATCGCATCCTAGACTTGACTTGCCGCGAAGCTGAAATGCGCGATACAGTTGTTGTATCAGTTGTAGTGCCACTTTACAACGAAAGCGGTCGTATCCGCGAGGTGTTGCTCTCGCTATTCAACCAAAAAACGCATGGCGGCCTGATTACTCACGATAGTTATGAGTTGATTTTCGTCGATAATAATTCTACGGACGACTCCGTTGAAAAAATCAACACTTTCAAAGCTAAAAATCCATCTCTGGATATCCATGCTATTCAGGAACCCATTCAGGGCGTTTCATCAGCAAGAAAACGTGGCATGGATTACGCATCAGTGCGTTCAAAAGCACGGGACAGCCGCCTCGGGGTTGGGAAGAAACACTATATTGTTTCCGCCGATGCGGACTGCTCCGTAGACCCATACTGGCTGCATGCGCTGATTAAAGAGATGGTGGAGGAAAATGGGGATATTGGCACCTGCAATTACTACTACAACGAAGAAGCATTCCGCGAACGCCCCAACCTTTTCCGGGAGATCCAAAAAACCCTGCGCTGCCGTGAGGTGTCGTTTTCGCTCTTCGGCGGTTTTCCGGACGGCAAGGGCTTTGCCGTTGAGCGGACTCTCTACGACAAAGTGGGAGGTATCGAAATTTTCTACCAGCTGAAGGATAGCCGCTTTGTAGAACACCTCTCCGACGACTGGGACTTTGGGATCCGGGTAATAGCCGAGGGCGGCAAGCCGGTTTACGCCCGCGATTCCCGAGTGGAAATTAACAGTCGTCGCGTGGATACACTTCTAGACGAAGTGATCAGCGGTACTGCCTATGGGCGGGACGGCACAATCATCATGAAAGATGTACGTCCGAAGGAGGAAAAGCAACGGTCACCGCTGTGCGACACTACTCCCGCACAGTCGCAGCAGGCTTGGCACTACTCCATTAAAGACTACGTTCCCAAAAACATCGTGTTGCCGGTGCTGCTCAACCCGCAGATTTTGCTGGCCGACAACACCGTGCGTCATTTTTTTACCGCGCCGGTGGCTGACCGTCTGTATCAGCGTATACACGAAATTATGCACGATTCAAGAATTATCGACTTGAGACAGATCCACGCCTACAAAACCCCAGCCTATCGACTCTATTTCGAGTTCCGTGACGAGATTTTCAGTGCCATGCGCCGCGCCGTTGGTGACGATATCGGTTTTCCGCCGCCGTTGCCTGAGTGTTTTGATGTGGTCAATCTCGAAGATTTCGAGCGCTTTGTCTACTATTTCTGTGAAGATCGTGAGTCCGGCGAAGCGCATAACTACTTCGCTAATGGCGGAGTATTTTGATGAATGAAGAAATTCTGGATTCACTAAACGCTATCGACACCAATTATCCTGTGCCGCGAGTACATGATTTTCTCTCCCGCCCGGAGAACATCGCATTTCTGAAGTACGTCTTTAAAGATCCGTTCGCTTGCCACGTTTTCCCTGGCGATATCCGTGATTATCCACTCGCCGCTTTCCTTGATGACATGAGGCGTGATATCAAACAGGCAAAGCAGATTCATCTTTGGGCATATATCCCAACCTGCCGCTACCGCTGCCATTTCTGTCAGTACCCGACGATTATTCTGGATCCACACTCCATTTCTTCACAGATGGTGTTCCGGGATTTGGTGGATTACAACATCAAAGAGGCCACTATGTGGCTTGAGAACGTTCCCTGTCTCGCGGATTCTGAAGTCGGCGAATTCAACATCTTCGGCGGAACGCCATCGTTGCTTCCTGAGCTTGAGCTGCGGCGCCTCATGGATTTTTATCAACACCATTTTAACTTTTCTGTTGCTACCATGCGCTTTGAAGGCGAGCCGGGTACCCTAACAAAACAATACCTCAGACTCTTAAAAGAGTTGGGCTTTACAAAGATCAGTTTCGGTGCGCAATCCTTCGACGACCGTATTATCTCAGCGTGCGGACGTATGCATTCCGCCGGACAGTGCTTAGATGCAATTTTTAACGCGCGCGAAATCGGCTTCGACTGGGTCAGCGTCGACCTTATCTACGGCATGCTCGGCCAGAGCGTGGACGATGTGAAATACGACATCGAGAAAATCCTCCAACTGGACATTTCTCACGTTGTCTGCACCAAGCTACACATGGAAACGCTTCTGAAGAAGCGTACCGGTGTTTCCGGGGAGCGAGAAAGTCTGTGGCAGAAAAAAGGCTTCGTTTGCGGTCCTAACATGAAATTTCCGGGGCTGGGTGAGCAATACCAAATGCGCGAACTAATCGAGAAGCACCTCTCGTCCGTCTACCTAGAACATCCGACTACATATTTTCACCGGAACCATCAGCATCCGGAGAAATGGAAAGGGCTCGTGTCCGACCTCGAAAAGCAGTACCCGGAAGTGGCGATTGGTCTCGGGGGCAGCTCGAAATGTAGCCGTTCTGAGGCCATCAATTTGACCGGCTACAGAAAATACAAAGAGGCTCTGGATGAAAACTGTCTGCCCATTGGGGAAATCCGAGGAATCTCAGCATATCAGCGCGAGGTGAACGCTTTTAAAATGGCTCTCTCCACACTTGTTCCAGTGAATGACAGCGTCTTCAGACAGCGTTTCGATGGAAAAAGCTTCTTCGACAACCCGATTATTCGCCGCACCCTCAAAACGCTGGTTGATAAAGCGCTGGTGATAATCGATGGGAATTTGGTAACCCTTACTCCCAATGGAGTTACGCTGGTCGAAGCCGTGATTAACACCCAGTTCGTGCTCCCCCAACTTTAAGGCACCTCGTTACACACATCTCCGCGAAGCCCCGTCAGATAAGGCTTGAAGTTTGATCTGACGCAGGAATTCGGGGTTGTTAACTGAAGCGAATGCGCGTTTACTCTTGCAATTTGGGGCGACGACAAATGACGCGAGTGAGGTTGCCCGCGAATTTCGCATCCCTTATATGTGGCCGATCGCGAGGGTGATATCGCGGTCATGCAGCGTGCGCAGGAGGGCTCTGGTGCAAATAGGGCCGGCGAATGGGTTAGAGTTGTCGGAAGAAGACGAACCGAGGAGCCACGATGAGCAAGCTGAAGAGTCCGGAGAAGTTGTTCGGCGGACGCCATTTTGATCGGGAGATCATCATCCTGTGCGTTCGCTGGTACCTGCGCTACAAGCTCAGCGTTCGCGATCTGGTAGAGATGATGGCCGAACGGGGATTGTCGCTGGCTCACACGACGATTCTGCGCTGGGTGAGGCGTTATACACCCGAGTTCGTCAAACGCTGGAACCGCTTTGCTACACCTGCGGGTCGCTCGTGGCGTGTCGATGAGACTTACCTGAAGATTCGCGGCAGGTGGGTCTACCTGTACCGGGCAGCGTCAGGGCCAGCCGCCGGAGACCATCACGCTCGATGGCTATGCCGCCTCGCACCGCGCGGTGCGCGAAATGAAGGCCGATGGTCTGCTGCCTGAAGACACGAAGGTCCGGTCCTCAAAATATCTGAACAACGTGATCGAGCAAGACCATCGCCACATCAAGTCCAGAACGAACGTGATGCTTGGGTTCAAACGATTCGGGAGCGCAGCGACCACGATTTCAGGAATCGAGTTGACGCATTGTATTCGCAAGGGGCAGTTCGATCTCGCGAAGCTCGGCCTCAAGGAGGCCGCTGCGCCCGCCGTATGGAATGCGGTTCTGTTCGATCAATAAGCTATCCTACCTATATGAGCTTTCTCAACCCGTCTACCTATTTGCACCAGAACCCTCGACACTACCGCCGCTCAAGTGGTCAAGCATGCATATCTCCTCGAATGCACGTAGCGGGTGATGGAGGCTAAGCAGTGACCAACGGGCCAAGACGAAATTCCCTTGTGCGCTGTGCGGAGCTCGACAAGAACAGATCCGGCGACGGCCGCCTCCCATGGGGCGTAAAATGGTGCTCTGCCAGATGATAAGCGTAAAAGCCGAGCCGATCACAGGCTTCAGCCCGCCTGAGGCGGTCCGCGTATTGTTGCGAAATGGCGCAGCCGTCATCGTTTGTTCTGTGCCAGGCGGCGTACATTCACTTTTGCCGCGAACGCTAAGCGCGAAGTGTGACCACAGGCGGAGAGCGCGCAATCGGTGAGTCTAACCATAGGTTCATCCTTGTATATCTGTAGCGTGATTGCGATGCGAGCAGTTACCGTGCCAAATAAAAACCCTTGCCGGATAACACCGTCACCCTTCACCGACGTTGTTTCATTCCCGACATTGTCCAACCTCTGACAATGTCGTTCGCTGGCCAGCTAGTTGGACGCTTCCATACGGATGCCCACCGAATGGCCATGGGCCTCATCACTTGGTCCACAGCACCACCACGCGCTCAAGCTTTCGCCGACCAAAGGTTTCGTCGAAGAGAGCACAGTCACCTCAACCAGTGAGGCGTGTTCTCAGCATTCGGCATGGTGCTGCTGTAGAACGGAAGGCTGGGGAGTTGCGCAGGCACACGACCAAAACAACCGGACAAGACTACGGTCAGCGATCTGCTTAAGCACAGATCTTGCAAGCACGCACTGTGAGCGCGACGAGCCACATCTGCCAGATCGCGCTGCTTCGTTTCCATAGCTAACTTGGTGAAAGGAGATCTATCATGGACCAGCTCTATAGAGTGGACGGAATTGCCGGTCATCAGGGCGTTCCTGGCGCGCCGATCATCCACTTTTCTCTGCTCGTCAATCCGCCCTCGGGAAACGTCTCGGGCGTCGTCGAGGTTACTCAGACGACGAATCCACCGTTGGACGTCGAGGTCAAGGCGACCGGCACCCTTTACCAACTCGGCAGCGATCCTGTGAACGTTGTTTCGCTAAGGGGCACGTATCAGTACACGCTTCCGCCGCCGGCCATCGGAACGATCTTGGAGACGTTCACCGCACTAATGTTGGTCGATGACAAGTGGAATGGGCACGGCGATTTCAAGTGGGGCATGCATGGCGTTATCAACGTCCCCGTGAAGTCGGCGCCATAGCGCTGCAAGAAGCGCATATATGATGTCGATTTCCCAAGTCACATGATCCGGTGAGATCGACACTTTCATGGGTGCTCGCGCCTATCCCGGCAGATAGCTACGAGCGGTCTACTGAACGTCTACATTTGCAGGCCGAAAGAGATCAGGTTAGCATTCGGACGGTGGTTCATGCTGACATAGGCACCGTGAGAAATAGCTTAATGTCCTTGCTAACGCGCTTCTTTTTCGGCATACGAGCGAACGCCGCATAGAGGCGTTCGCCAATCGCGCGATCAGGAGCCAGTTCACGAGCTTTGGCGAAGCCGCGAGTCACATTCTCAGTGGCCAACGTTCCGAATTGCGCTTTCGGGGTTTCATCGTCTATGGAAATCATCTATATCACTAAAATAGTGCCAATGTTTCGGCACCACCATCCTGACACGCGAGCAATGGCTCGGCGCGCTGTGGCGATTCCCAAGAATTTCTACGGCAACTTTGTCCTACGTTCAAACGGACGCTTCGCCCGAGTGCCCACCCTCATGACGGTCGCGCGCGATGAACTGTGTATCGCCGGAGAGCCTTTGAGTACTTTGGATTGAACGATGGCGTTTTGCGCTGGAGAGGCGGTACGCGGGACTTCTTCGAAGGCGAGGTGCGCTTTCTGTGCGATCCGGTGATAGATTCGATGGAGCGCTATGGCAACTGCCGCTCGAAGGAGGAGTTGGCACGGCTGCGATGTTACGGCGCGCGCCAGCCCGAGTCAGGCGATGCCGATGCCGTCTATCACCGTCCTGAGATCGCCCCTCCAGCCGCGGCGAATCTGGCGGCACTCACGCCCGCGAATCTCGGCAAAGGCGGCTTGCTTCTCTGGCACAAGTGGGAAAAGGCGCATCTCGCGAATCACATCGTTGCGCAGCTACTGACTTCGCTGGTATGAACCCGTGTGGCGCGCGGTACATTGGGAGCGCACATGCACCGACGTTTCATAGTTATCGATTACGACACTCGACGTTACCCGTTTGCGGCGATTCTGTCGCGCGACGTGTTTCGTGTGACGCACCTCGACCGACTCCACGAGGTTGTCCGCGACAGAACGGGCCGTACGCTGAGGTACCACGACAACTTGGTGCAGCGAAGCTTGATGCAGCGCATCGAGGATGAGGCGCCGTTCTATCGGATCTACCACGCATGGATTGCCCAAATGCTCGCGCCGCCCTATAGGGAAAGAATTCGCTACTCGGCGCATCCAAAAATGCGTGTCCATCTCGCTGGCACGGGCAGCGTGAGCGCCTTTCATCGCGATATCGACATTACGCACCGCACCGAACAAATCAATTGCTTTCTGCCTTTCACCGACGTCTATGACGGTTGCACCTTGCATATCGAAACCGATTATGGAAGCGGCGACTATCAGCCCGTCAATCTATGCTACGGTCAAGCGCTCATTTGGGATGGCGGCATGCTGGCGCACGGTAGCCGGTGCAATGGCACAGCAACGACGCGCGTGAGCTGCGATTTCCGCTTTCATCCCACGCAGCCTGACACGGTGCCGCGCCCGTGGTCAGACGTGCTCGCTGACCGCCCCGCCGTTTGAGTAGAGAACGACAATTACCTTGGCCGAGCGGCCATCGTAATTGGCAATCTACAGTTTGAGCGAGATGCCGTAAACGAACGCCGCTTTCTACGGGAGAAGTCGTCTCAATGGGAAGTCTATGGTCACCTCCGATTTTGCAATCTCGATTTTTGATAGCGTGGTTGCCTTGCGTAAATCTATCCGGCGCCTTTGCGGGCCGGCTCCCGCGCCAAGATGAGATTTGGGTCTGACGGTCCCAAAGAAGTCCTCGGCTTTGAGATTTCAGCGATCGCAAAGCCCGATGGCTTGACTTCGGCAAAGCAGTGAGCGGGATCGGCCGGTTCAATCCGCCCAGGCATAGCAGCCGCTCCCGCATCGAAGACAGACTTTCGGGCTGCAGCGTTCAAAAGCTCCGGGCCAGCTTGTTCGCGAGGGCACACGTTATGGCGTTGGAGCGCCGTCGCGCCAGTATCGCAGACCCAATCGGCGAGCGGGCCACTCTGCGGCCCAAGCCACTGCATGAACGCCCGAGCGGGCTGAACCGACAGGCGGCGGAGGTTTTTTTGCGAACGTGGCCACCGATTTCGGGAAAGTGACCGATTCGGCGGGGTTGGGCGTTGCGCGGTGTCGATTGTAGATTTCCTTGTCAGTTCTGGTCGAGTCCGGGCACAAGGACGTTGGGTTTTGGGGATGCTTTTCTGAGCGACTCGCTGGTCAGCGTGATGCGGTGATGACGTTGCATGAGACGATCCAGCATCGCATCGGCGATGGTCTCGTCGCCAATCCAGCGGTGCCAGTGCTCGATCGGCAACTGTAATGCGCTGAACAATCTTATGCGGAGTCCGCTGTCACGAACCCCGCTACCGTCAGCGTCCAACGGTCTTCCGTCTATGCGTAATATGCGCCGTGTTCAGCGACGCAATTAACCTGTCTGTCGCCTTGAACCGCCCCGAGCGTAGCTTCGGCGCCACGACAGATTCGAGTGCCTCCAGTTTCACGGTCTGATCGATCCGCGTGTACATTTCAGTCGTCTGCATGCTCGCATGACCGAGCCATAGGGAGACTTTTCGCAGGTCTTTTGTCGCCTGCAGGACCGTAAGCGCTGAGGTATGGCGGCTATATCTCCAGAGACATAGTGCAGAGATTTTTTTGGTTGGCGGTCGCGGCAACCAGCGCATCACCATGTCGTCGGACCTGATCCGCGACCGGTAATCAAAAAAATGTTTGTGCTGAACCGCTCCACAGGCGGTGGCCGCTATGGGCATTGAATGACCGCCGCGGTAATTTGTGATGTCTTGCAGGGGCGATCAGACCGGGACTTCTGGCGAGAGTGGGAAGCATCACCTGTAAAGGAAGCGGGAATGTGCGCGTGAACCGGCAAATCACCCGCCATTCTGGAGTACGCTGGTGCGCCAGTGGGTCGAAGGCACGAGTGCAGCCGCGTTGGCCTCGTCAGGAAAGGCGAACGTGTACGGAAACAGGTGCGGTGGCAACTAGCGCGCATGGGTGGGGCCTGGCGGGGCTCGTGGAAGGGTGCCGGGCATGTCTTCGATGCGGAGCATGTGTCCCTTGCCACATACGGGGCAGTCGCGCAGTGACTTGCCGGTGAGTCGCTCGTAGCGGTCACGGTAGTCTTCCCCGGGCTCGGCTGCGGCAGCGGCGGGAGCCTCGACACCGAGCAGCTGCCTGCAGGTGGCGAGCTTGTCGGCACGGTGGCAGTTGGCGAGCCACCCGTAGCTGCGAATGCGCTTGAAGCCGTCAGGCAGCACATGCAGCAGGAAGCGACGGATGAACTCGTCGACTGTGAGCGTCATGGTTCTTTGTCTGGACTCGTGCCGGTAGTCCTTCCAGCGGAACTGCACGGTGTGCCCGTCGAAGGCGAGCAGCCGGTTGTTGGAGATGGCGACGCGGTGGGTGTAGCGGCCCAGGTAATCGAGCATGTGTTCGGCACCGCCAAAGGGTGGCTTGGCGTAGACCACCCAGTCCGCCCGTGCCGCGGGTGCAAGCCAGGCCGCGAACGCCCGGGCATCACGCAGCGGCTCGAGCTGGCCATGGAAGCGCAACGTGCCGGCGTCGAATGCGCGGCGCAGCTGCTGTGTAAAGAGCCGTCGGAAGAGCCGTGACAGGACCCGCACCGGCAGGAAGAAGCCGGGACGGCAGGCGATCCAGTGCTCGCCATCCGGGGCGATGCCGCCGCCCGGCACAACGCAATGCACGTGCGGATGGTGCAGCAGATTCTGCCCCCACGTGTGCAGGATCGTGATGAAGCCGATCTCGGCGCCCAGGTGCTTCGGATCGGCGGCGATGGTGCGCAGCGTCTCGGCGCTGGCGCGAAACAGCATGTCATAGAGCACGCGTTTGTTCTGGTACGCGAGAGCTGCGATGGGTTCGGGAAGTGTGAAGACGACATGGAAGTACTCCACCTGTGGAAGCAGTTCCGCGTGCCGGCGTTCTAGCCATTGTGCACGTGCGAGCGACTGGCACTTCGGACAGTGCCGATTGCGACAGGAGTCGTAGGCGATGCGATGATGGCCGCACGCGTCGCACTGCTCGACATGTCCGCCGAGCGCGGCAGTACGACACAGCTCGATCGCACTCATCACGCGCCGCTGGACACGACTGAGACCGTCGGCATGCGTCTGCCGGTACTGCGGACCACAGCAGCGAAAGATGTCCGCCACCTGGAGCGCCGGACGCATCGCCGGCTTCAGAAGTACTCGGGCGCAGGCGGCGGCGATGGAATCGGTGCAGGGCGCGGCAGCAGATCGAAGGGACTCGCGGTCGCACACACGGTGCTCGTCGCGATTCTCAGGTAGCGCGAAGTGGTGGCAAGGGACCTGTGGCCCATGAGCAGCTGGATCCTGCGCACATCGGTGCCGGCTTCCAGCAGATGCGTTGCGAACGCATGCCTCAAGGAATGCGGTGTTATCGGCTTCTGGATGCCACATCGTTGGCGTGCGAGAGCGCAGATTCGCGAGACGGCGCCTCGCGTGATGGGGTGTCCAGGTATATCGCCCGGGAACAGCCAATCCCGTGGATGAGCGTCCTGCCAGTACAGTCTCAGGATCTCGAGCAGCCTCGTCGACAGCATTACGTAGCGATCCTTACAGTTCTTCCCATGGTTCACACGGATGACCATGCGCTTGCTGTCGATGTCCGTGACCTTCAGGTGGACGACTTCCGACACGCGCAGGCCGGCTGCGTAGGCGACCATCAGGATGGTCCGATGCTTCAGGCTGGGGATCGAGTCAAAGAAAGTGGTGATCTCCTCCAGGCTGAGGACGACGGGCAGTCGGACCGGCTTCCTCGGCAATGGGAAATCCTCGTCACTCCAGTCACGTTTGAGCGTCACGCGGTAGAGGAAGCGCAGTGCGCCAATCGCCGGGCTGAGACTGGCGGGTGCCAGCTTGCGCTCTTCGCGGAGGTAGATGAGCCAGGCCCGGATCTCCTCGGGACCCAGTAGTTCGGGCGAACGGCGAAAGTGGCGGGCGAAACTGGATACCTGAATCAGATAGGACTTCTGTGTATTATCTGCAAGGTTACGGATCTGCATGTCGTGCAGCATGCGTTGGCGCAGTGGCGTCATGGCGAGCCTCCTGGAAGCAGTGGGTGGAATGCCCAACCGGGCGTTCACATACTGCTCCTGGCGATACCGGTCACCGCCTCGCTGGGGTTCAGCGCCAGACGACCCACTTCATGAAACGTCAGTCATAGACCTGTACCCACCTCCCACTACCGCGTCAGCGGTTTAGTACAGGAGGCACTATGTGCCGTCCCTGACTATGTCTTGTAACTAAGAGTTGTCCCTATTTTGTGGCAGTTACGCGAAGCCAAGTAGAGATAGTCTTGATTCCTTCCACAGCCCCCGTCGTCCGGGAAGGAGTCGATCATGAGATACGTCGTTTGTGACCGGGTTGGTCTTTCGCGCCTTCCAGAAGGTCCGATTGCATCCTATATTGTTTTATTCGCGCACTCGTTGGAGTCGCAAGGGTACAGCGTGCAGTCACTCCGGCATCAGCTGCGCATTGTCGCCGGCTTTAGCCGATGGCTCGCACAAACAGGCGTGGAATTGCATCGCGTATGCTCTGAACACGCGTCGCAGTATTTGCGATATCGGGCTCGGCGTGTGCAGGCTTGCCGAGGGGACAGCGCTGCACTTCAGCATCTCCTCGATTTTCTGCGTGACAGTGGCGTCGTTCCTGCTCAACGCCCAGCCACGCGCCGCAGCACGGCGGCTGAACTCTATGCTCAGGCATATAGACAGTACTTGCGCGAAGTGCGTGGTCTGGCCGAATCAACGATTGCGTATTACTCGACGTTCGCCACAGATTTCCTGCAAGACCGCTTCGGCGACGGGCGGGCCAATCTGTCACGTCTGCGTGCGAGCGATGTCATCGGAATTGTACAGCGTAAGGCCCAACGTCTGAATTTCAGGCGTGCAAAGCTCCTCACCACGGCTTTGCGATCTTTCCTACGCTACGCTCGCTATCGCGGCGACATGGTGCGGGATCTTGCCGATGTCGTTCCGGTCGTTGCCAACTGGTCGATGCCTTCAATCCCTCGGGCGATTGCTCCAGATCAGATACGGCAACTGCTGTCTAGTATCGATCGCCGGACCGGAATGGGCCTTCGCGACTACGCGATCCTGCTGCTGCTCGCACGGTTGGGGCTACGCTCTGGGGAAGTGGTGTCGCTTGAACTTGCGGATATCGACTGGAGCTCGGCACGTTTGACCGTGCGAGGTAAATGCGGTCAGCGCAGCGAGTTACCCTTGCACGCCGACGTCGGCAAAGCGATCGCTGCATATTTGCGGCATGGCCGACCGCATAGTGCCTGCCGCCGGGTATTCTTGCGCTCGAAGGCACCTATCACCGGCTTTCGCGGAGCATGTGGTGTTTGTTCCGTTGTTCGGCACGCGCTCCTGCGCGCCGGCATCGACGCCCCGACTACGGGGGCGCACCAGTTTCGCCACGGTCTGGCTGCTGACATGCTGCGCCATGGCGCATCGCTGAACGAGATTGGGGAATCTTAGGGCATCGTAATCCACAGACGACCATGATCTATACGAAGGTCGACATCAAGGCACTCCGGGCGCTGGCTGTACCGTGGCCGGGAGGTGCGCATTGAACACGCTTCGGCAGGCCGTCCACGACTATTTAGCCCTCAGGCGCAGCCTGGGATTCAAGTTGAAGGAACCAGGCCGAGCGTTGCTCGACTTCGCCGCCTTCATGGAGCGGCACAATGCTTCCTACATTACTCAGGCGTTGGCTCTTGCCTGGGCTCAACAATCGGTCGATGTTCAACCTGCGACCTGGGCACGACGACTCAGTGTTGTGCGGGACTTCGCGCGATATCGTAGCGCGGCCGACCGACGCACGCAGGTTCCGGCCTCAGGCTTGCTGCCGTTTCAGCCGAAGCGGGCCCACCCATATCTTTACTCTGACGATGAGGTTCGCCGGTTATTGCATGCCGCAGGCGTTGTTGCAGAAATCAGGCCGCTTCGCGGTGACGTTTACGCGCAACGCTCGGGTAGACCAGGATGTTAACTTCACTTCGAACTGCGTAGATTCTCGATTTTTTCACCGGGAATATGCGCAAGGACGAACGCAAGGCAAGCGAGCCCACAGGAACGTACCGCGTCAAGAACTGGCGTGAATACAACGCGGGCTTGGTTGCGAGAGGCGATGTGACCATGTGGATTGATGAAAGCGTACTGACGCAGCTGTCCGAGGCTGGCGTGAGCAGGCGCGGCCGACCGCGCATCTACAGTGACGCGGCGATCCAGATTCTGCTCGGCCTCAAGCAGGTCTTTCATCTGCCGCTGCGCGCTGTGCAGGGCTTCGCGCTCAGTTTGCGCAAACTCGCCTACCCGGGCTTGCCGGTGCCAAACTACACGACCTTGAGCCGTCGCGCACAGACGCTGAAGGTCGTATTGCCAACGCAGCGCCCCAATGCGCCCTTGCACCTGGTGATCGACAGCACCGGACTGAAGGTCTACGGCGAAGGTGAGTGGAAGGTACGCAAGCATGGCTGGTCCAAACGTCGCACGTGGCGCAAGGTGCACCTGGCGATGGATGCGAACACCGGCCAGATCTGCGCCGCGCTGATGACCCATCAAGACGAAGGCGATGGCGAAGTTCTGCCCGATTTGCTCGACCAGATTCCTGCTGATGTGGCAATCGATACCATCGGCGGCGACGGACGCTTCGTTCAGAATGCTTCGATTCAAGGCCTATTGACTCACAGTCGGATCGAACGCCGGAATTCGCGCGTGGCTACCTTCGCGCGTGCGCTAGCTTCGCGTGCGTCCGGCAGGGCGGCGCACCATGCTGTTATGGCGTCGATGGCAAGCGGCTCCCATTTGCGCACCCACGCACGCAGCACGGCGTGATTGCCTTCCTGTTCGCTGGCCATGCGAACAAGCTCGCTGGCCCAACGCCGATGCCGCTCGGTGTCAATGAGCTGCGCATCGGTAATAAGGCCGAGTAGGATATCGCCGTTTTGGCGCGCCGTGACGCCGAGGCCGCGCAATACGGTCTCTTCCACAGCCGGGCGTACGACGAGGTTTAGCGCGACAAAGCATTCAGCCCAGTCCCACGCGGTGAGTGCTTGTTCGACGAGTTTGCGCCAGCCCTGCCATGGCGGGTCCTGTTCCCAGCGGCGCCGCTCATCGCAACTGAAGCCCAGGTCCGAAAAAGTCAGGGACAGTTCTTTGGTGCGATACGCGGTGTGCGTGAGCCAGCGCAGAGAGTCAGCGGTCTGGAATGCGGCACAGTTGGAGATCGTGGAAGCGGGGGCCATCTGGGCCAGATAAGCTGAGCCCATCTGCAGCGCATGAAACAGGAAGCGCGCGGGGGTATATACGCGTGCGAGCGAGGCTGCCCATGGCCGGGCGAGTTGGGCGTCGTGACCGCGCGTGGAGAACTGGTCGAGGAGACCATATACGTAAGTTTCCTGACCATCCTGCAGCAGGTTATAAGTCCGATAGACGATCTCGTCGGGATCACGAAATGCGTTCCAGTCGGGATGTCGCAGCGGCGAGGCGTTCCGGTTGCGCTTGAACCATTGCGCCATTTCGAAGTTTGGGTCCAGTTCGAAGGGGGCGTCAGGGTTGTCGGTGGTATAGTGCAAGTTCGTCGAGACGATCTCATACTCGCTTGGCTTGCGCCGCCGCGCGGCTAGATGGCTCCACGTTTTCAGTGGCTTGAGGACTTCGGGCTGGGTCATGCTCGTCTCCGGTTAAAGCGTTTTCTCGTAGTAAAACCGCACGTAGCCTTCAGTTGTTTCGATGCGGCCTGAAAACGAGCTGAGGCTGACTTCCAGCTCGGACATCATGAACGGTCGACCAAGCGTTTCCTCAAGCGTGGAGCGGCGCAGGATCAGTTCGCCGTCCGTGTCGATGCGCACATACGCGAGTTTGTCGTCCACGCGGATCGTCTTGCCGGGGTTGTCTTCGTGCGCGGCTTCAATGACGCCTGCCGTAATGCTGTCCGCACGAAGCACAGGACCCACGCGGTTATTGCGGTAAGCCAAGGCGGTGGTTTCGATGGTCATGATCGGTTCTCTGTGACGTTCAGGAATGGGCAAAGAGGGTTTCAACGCTGCCCACCGCAACGAGAACGTCTTCACCCTCGATCTTCGCGGGGTATTCGCGAAGCCGGGAGCCGACAGGATTGATCCCTTTGCCGGTATTCACGTCAAAGGTCCATTGATGCGCGCGGCACATCAGCACGCGGCCGTCGAACTTTCCTTCCACGAGCGGAATCGCCTGATGCGGACAAGCGCCCCGAAAGGCGCGCGGCTCGCCGCCTTCTGAGTTCACCACCACAATCACGTGGCCATCCACCTCCGCTTCGATCATCTCGCCTGCCCAAAGGTCGTCGAGCGTGCAGACTTTCTGGTACTTCATTTCGACCTCATTCGTCGCAAAAGATGAATTCGAGTGTTTCCATCGGCTTTATATCCGTCTCGCCGAGCTTTGCCTTGCGCGCGTAGAACTGCCCCGCGCCCTGGCGCCGCACGCGCACAACCTTGTCAGGCCGCGGGGTGACGCGCCGGCCCACCGAATGGAACGCGGCGGCGGCCGCAACTTCATCCATCGTATTGCCGGTATCCACCGGCAATAGCTGCAATACGAAGTCGTATTGAAAATTCGAAATCACATGGAAGAGTGCCATGTCGTCCTTTTTTTGCGTGGCGGCCTCAGGCGGCTTGTTTGTTGTCACTGGTACCTCGGTAAGATTCGACCCAGGCATACTGGTGCGCGTCGTCGCCCATTTCGCCCGGCGCGAGCCCCATGTAGCTCAACGCGCCCAACAGATCGGGTGGCTGGATATGACCGGCGAGGAAGCGATCGACGAGCGTGAGGTGATCGCGGTAACGAACCGGGTCCTGCTGGAAGACCCAGCGGTCAATTTCCGAATTGAAGTGATACGTGCGGCCGTTATGGTCGAGAGGGTAGTCCTTCACGTTCCAGCCATCTCCTGGAATGGCGCAAATGGGCAACTGGCTCATGTTGCAGAGGACAGGTAGCGTATCGGGCATCGTAAGTTCCCGGCGGCCGAGGAGCAGGTTTTCGATAATGACGTCCCATACCTTGCCGAACGAGTTGTTCCAGCCGGGATATTTTTCTTCCAGCCAGTCGCGGCATTCGGGCGTCACGCCAGCTGCGGGGTCCCACCAAACCGTGGGACGCCAAAACCAGATGCCTAGTTGATAGGCGTGGTGCTGGTAATCAAATTCATTGATCATCTGGTCCCAGTACCAGGGCAAATCCAGGCCGAGATCGATGAGTGTCCGCTCAAACTGATTGACGATCCACTCGCGCGCGAATTCCTTGAACGAATGCTTGCGGTGCTCGATCGGCGTGGCGTAGTCCATCGACGATCCCGTGAGCAGACAGAACAGGCGCCATGTCCGTGCGATTGCGACATCCACGAGCTTCTGGGCCTCCGTCTTACGGCCGTTTGCAATCAGAATGTGCAGCGCCGGGCCGCCGATTTGCGCATGCCGCGATTCGTCCGTTTGAATGCTGGAGATGAGGCTTGCGAAAGTGAAATCGCCGACGTCGACTGCGTCGGCTGCCAGGCCGAGGAACTGTACATTGGTGAAGCCGGTTTCGAGCGCGAAAGTGAGCATAACCGCGATCTCGATCGCGCTGCGGGACATAAAAAGGTCGTCAAATGTGCTGCGGGCTGCAATTGCACCCCACTGGTTCGTGTGATAGGCCTTGTGCGCCCAGTCAAACTGCCTGTCCTTTGCACAGTAGTCTTGAGGGAAGTAGAGCTGCAACTGCCCATGACGGTTTTCGTCGAGCATGCCGAAGGTGGCCATGTTGCGCATCCCTGGTGCACGGCCGAAGCGAACCATGCGTGCTTCGGCGCTCATTGCCGCATACTCGCCGAGTGCGATGGCGCCGTAATGAGCTTTAAGGATGGAAAGCCAGCCCGGATCGGTATCCTCGAAGCCGCGGCTGCAATTCAGGGCTGCCTTCACTGAATAGACACCAGCGTCTTTTTCGCGCTGGATACGGACGTACTCGGGATACGACGTCTTGTACGGCTCGTCGTAGCTCTCCCAGTGGACTATTCGTATACCTTGTGCACCAGACATGATGTCGGGAAAGAGATCCGAATCCGACACGTAGGACGGGGTCCAATTGGTGGCGCGGGCGATGTCGTACCAGTCGACGCGTTCCAATAACGCCATAGTCAAGTCTCCTTCGTAAGTCGCGATTTGGTCTGCCGGAGCACTATGGCATCCGCGGGGCGGCTTATATCAGAGCAAAATCAGTGCCAATGTGCCGACCTTCTTTGCATTGACGAAAAAGAAGTCTCGGGAAAGGGAGATCGAAGATATACGAGCGCTCGTTGCGGGGGGCGATCCTAATGCGCTAGTTTCCACGCGCAAGGAATTCGACAAACAGCAAGGCGGGCAAGCGCGAAAGCTGCCGCGTGACACAAGGCCGCGGTACAGGTTGTATTTCGCGAGGCCGAATCCACTCGGCATTAACTGAGAGTGCGTTGTGGGTCCTTCTCGTCTCGGGATGGTTCTGTCTGCCGGCATAACGACAGACCCGAGTCCCCGATCCTTGATTTCCAATGAGATAGCGCGTCAGCCGCGACCTGAAGGCACTAGTCGGGAATGTCCGGATTGTCATATAGATAACGCGCACTGTAGCACTGCTCCATCAAAAAATCGGACAACGTTAAAGCGAACTGCCGCGGTCAACTGGTTCCGGGCAAGAAGTGTTCTTTCGGTGACGGTGTAGCCTTGTAGGCGGCGGGCAACAGTCGAGCCAGCGTGGAGTGCAAGCGCTGGAATTTCAAAAAGACGAATACTGTTAGGGACGGTCTGCAAAAGTCCTGGCGTTGAAGTCTGGTTGTCCTATCCTGGAAGAACGCGAATTAAAGGAGTTCCTCGATGACACAGCTCGGTCTTGGCCTGGATCTTTCAACGAAACCCACGCGCAAGCGGGAATTTCTCGATGAGATGAGGCGCGTTGTGCCATGGTCGAGGTTGATTGCGTTGATCGAACAGCACTATCCGAAGGGTAAGACTGGAAGGCCGCCGTTTCCCGTTGCGACGATGTTGCAGATTCACTTCATGCAGCAGTTATATGGTCGCCTCCCGTTTGCCAAGGGCCGGCATCGATGCTGTCAAACATGATCAGGATGCGGTTTTATATCCGGCCTGTTGTAGAGGCATCTGCCTGTTGGCCCTGATGGAATCCGCTGACCCGCGCCTCATTT